>JAHFFS010000111.1 GCA_023247815.1 Candidatus Omnitrophota bacterium | reverse complement strand
GATGCTTAAGGTGAGCGTTGTTTTTCCTGACGATTCTGGGCCGTAGATTTCAATGACGCGGCCGCGGGGAATACCGCCGACCCCCAAAGCCACATCCAACGCCAATGATCCCGTTGGGATCACCGCAATGTCTTGCTTGAGGCTCCCGTCGAGCTTCATAACCGCGCCTTTGCCAAATTGTTTTTCAATTTGCGCTAGCGCCAAGTCCAATGCCTTACGTTTGTTTTCCTGCTCTGCTGAAATTTTTACTTCTACCATCGCTTCCTCCCTTTAGATTTGGGCGTAAATCAGAGAGTGGTGTCCCTAAGGGATGTCTGCTCTCCGCTTTACTTCCCGTCCGTTAAATAAAAAACCGACCTTTGGGGTTTATACCTGTGCCAGCACTTTGTGACACGAAGGACGGGGATAAGGACTTGAAAACATATGAGAATTGATTATACCTGAGCCTAAAAACAATGTCAATGCGGCCGCATTGATTAAGTGGTTGCGGTCTCCTGACGCCAGTTAAGGAAATTTTTAATACTCGCGATCGAAGTGATGGCCGCGGTATCAACTTTTAAGGTGTGTTCACCCAAACTGATCGGTACCGCGTTGTGTTTGATCATGGCCGCCATTTCGGTTGGCGTAAAATCCCCTTCGGGGCCAATTAAGATGGTGATTTTGCGAAAATTTTTATTTTTTTCTAAGGCCTCAAAAATGCTAAGGCGAGGTTTGCGCAAAGCGCCCACCAGAAATAAATGATCCGGCGAAGGGATTGATAAGATGGTTGAAATATCGCTAATGGGATGGATCAGCGGGACCCATCGACGAAGGCATTGTTTGGCGGCATTGACAGCCACGGTGTGGAAACGGAGTTCTTTTTTTGTTTTGCGTTGGCCGGTCAGGAGCACTTCCGTTCGCGCGGTTTGTAGGGGGATGATTTCATCAACTCCCAATTCCGTGGTTTTTTCAATGATGGTTTCGAATTTGTGTCTCTTTGGAAGAGCACAGGCCAGGACCACGGTGGTCGCGGACTGGGGCGCGTTGCAAGAAAAGGATTCTACAGAGATCAGGATTTTATTTTTTTCAATGAAGGATATTTTACCAATCGCCTCACTTCCTTTTCCGTCGAAGAGACCAACTTCTCCCCCCTTCTTAACGGCCAGCACATCCACGAGATGATGGATTTCTGAAGCATTGGTCAGGGTGATGAGGGATTCGGATTTTTGAAGTTTTTCAACGAAGAAGCGATGCATTTTTAATCGAGAGCGAGGATTTCTCGCCGGTAAAACCAATGGTCAATAAAATTGGTGGACCGAGGGGGAGTCGAACCCCCGGCCTCCTGATTGCGAACCAGGCGCTCTCCCAACTGAGCTATCGGCCCAAATGGGAAGCAGTGGGGCTGTCCGATCTCGGCGCCATCCTTCCACTTCCCGAAATTTTACGAATAGCTGTTAATACTGACTTACGCAAAAATAAAAAAGATTGTGGTAGTCAGTATCTCGACCTACGCTTTCAAAATAGGCAATTCTATTATTTATGCGTAGGTCAATATAGCAAAGGCTTTTCGCTATGACAAGCGCGTTTTTGTTCTCTGATATTGTTCGGGGAAATGGATAACGAGACAAAAAGCAATACTTCACATGCTTTGACCATGCGGGTGGATGACGGACTCTAAAGAATACTCGGGGTTGCTCAGGGGCTGGGCCGCGGCGGCCGGATTCTGACGGGTGGTCAATAAAAATTTGACGGATTCAACCCTGGTGAGCCCCTCTGCCAGTGTTGTTGTGACGTCAAAAAAATTATTGGAGGTTAGGGTTATCAGCTGTCGACGGGGATCGGGACATTCTCCATCCGCGGCAAGCGCGGCGTTAAGATTTTCGCAGCGATAGAGCAGATTGGTGGCGTCATGCGAGTAACAGTTCCAGAGATCATCGGTGAATAGCCCAGGATCACTCACATCGTGACGGAAACAGATGTTGCGGACGTTGCCGGCGTCATCATAAACAATTCCGGGGTTGTCCCCACTTCCGCTCGTTTGCATCCCGTCGCGCGTCAGACTGAGCATGGCCGCCGCTAACCGATTGGAAAGGTCCCCTGAAATTGACAAATTTTGCCGCGATGTCCGCAACGCGTAGTCAATGGAGATCGCCCCAATCATCACAATCCCGACCAGAGCGGATGCGATGATCAGTTCGGTCAAGGACATGGCTTGGTTATGGTTCTTGATCATTGCGGGCCCCGATTTTAAATCCAATTGATACTGAGCGTTACTTTACGGGCGGAGGTGTCAGGATCATCGCTAACGGTGTATGATGGTGTATAGGTGACCCCGTCAACGGAAATCGTATTCAAAGCATGTGTTCCTACCGTCAGATCGCCGGTCTGCCAGCTCGCAGCGTCAACTTGTTTGCGCAAACCTTCGAGGATCTCCTTGCCGACAAACGCGGCGTTGATTTTATCAGTCGTATCTTCCGCGGGTTTGCGCAAGAGGTTGATACTCGCGAAAATGCCGGCAACGGCAATCACAAAAATCAACGAGGAAATGACGACCTCAACGATCGTGAAGCCGTTTTTTTGATTCCATATCATGTGAGGGAATTTGAAAATCATTTAAGGACATCCGGTACCATCTACGCATACGGGATTGGCGCTGGAAATTGGATTTGCAGTTACTTGTACGACAAACTGAGTTGCCGGGGCCTCACGCGTTGCGGTACAAGAAAACCCATCAAGATTGCTGTTAGGACAAATATATTCCATGCCATTGGCAATGATATTCAAATTAAGAGCGGCATTGATTTCTGCTAAACTGTAAACCACTCTGGGATTGACCGGCGGCCAGTAGGCCCCGGTCCTTGCGAACATGATTTGATTAGCGGCATGAATGGCGGTCAGTTGCATGATGGCATCCTGGAGGTGTGATTTTTCCAGGGTTGAACTATATCGCGGAATTGCGATCCCGGTCATAACTCCCAGTAAGATAATGACCACGATCAACTCCATTAAGGTAAATCCTGATTTTTGATCTATACGCATTTTATGCCATACCTTCCTCTACTACAAGTATAAATTAAAATATTGTTAATTAAAAGCCCAGTCCGGTGCAGGTGGCACCCACTGGTGTACAGCTGACTTTAGCCGTCTCATCGGTTATCGACAGTGTGTAACTCCCCCCTTTTCTAACGACGGAGGCAATGGGGTTGCCCGCGGTGGGAGTGTTGAAATATTCCGACAGGGTAACGGTTATGTCCAATTGGTTGAGATCAGTTGCATAGGCGCCATGGTCGATGAAATAGCGTTTTTGACTGGCAAAAATGCTAAGAAGCGTGTGTTCTGCCTCGCTGACCCGCATTTTCTCGACCGTCTGGCTGTAGCGAGGGAAAGCAACGGACATGAGCACCAGGGCAACGATCAGGGCGGTGATGATTTCAGTTAAGGTAAAAGCCTTTTGGCATAAGAATATTTTTTTCATCGTTTGAGACATTTTAGATTCAATAAAACAACATCGGGGATTGCTCCCCGATGCTGTTTGATACCTGATGTTTTTCAGGAATCACTGCTTTAATCTACAGTCTTACTTTACTGCCCCGAATTTAGTAGTACCACCTCGAGTTGTTCCAGCCGTTTCAGTGTAAGTTAAGACAATGGTGTCATTGGTAGAACCACCATCATGAGTGTTTCTGGTTGCGGTAACTACGTATCCCGTGGAAGTGAGAGATGTCGTTGCGTAACTAAAATGGGCGTTAGGACTCGTACCAGGATTTGCGATGTCCAGGTTACCGAATCCGCAGTTTGTATAATCCTTCGCAAAGCCATAGCAACGTTCCAGCGATTCACGAAGCGCGGAAAAAGCATTTAAGGCCTCAGTACTTCGTGAATATTCAACGGTGCTAAAGAATCGAGGTAACGCTAAACTGGATAGAACACCCACAATGATAATGACGATGATCACTTCGAGCAGGGTAAAACCCTGGTTTTGTCGTTTGCTATTCATTTTAAAGCTCCTTTAATTGTCACCAAATAATCAGGTGATTAATGTCAATGTTAAAAGTTATTATTTTATGTCAACGTTCGCTCTTTTTTTGTCGGACATCACTCCTTTCAGGGTTGCTGGGTTATGCGCCAATTAAAAAACCTATTCTTTTCCTTAAGAATAGGTCCACTCATGCTTTTGGCAACTGGCTACCCCGTTTTTTAGCATTCCTTTGACTCTTACGGGGCCCTATAGCTTTGTGTCCTATCCTTACGGATAGTTTACCTTTTTTCTTTACTTCATGTCTACTACTTAAGGTGTACAACATAGCCGTGTCGCTGTCAAGTGCCGGCAAATTTTTTTTTATTTTTAAATTCGAATAAGAAAGCGTTTTCTTCATCATTGTCTCCATCAACCGGAAGCCCCCCCTAATTGGGCGATGTTGAACATCGGTAAAAACATGGCAATAACAATGATCCCAATGACCACCCCCATTACCACCAGCATGATCGGCTCAATGAGGGTGCCAAAGCGTTTCATAAAGGTCTCCACGTTGGACTGATAAAAGCCGGCAACGTGTTTGAGCATTTTGTCCAGTTCACCGGTCTCTTCCCCTACCGTGATCATCTGAATGGCCATCGATGGAAAAAATTTGCTGCGCTCCATCGGGGCCGCCAACAATTCTCCCTGGCGCACGCTTTCTTTGATGTCATTAACGACCTTGGAACAGATTGAACTGTTGACAAAGCGCTGGGTGACTTCCAAGGCGTAAAGGATGGGTACTCCCGTTTCAACCAGGATGGACATCTGCGAGGCAAAACGTTCAACAATGATCAGCCGGTAAATCTTTCCAAAGACCGGCAAGCTGAAAAGGAACAATTCAAAATGTTGGCGTCCAATGGGGGTCGCGACATATTTTTTGAGCATAAAGACACCTCCGAAGATCGCGAGGCCAAGCAAGAAAAAGTTGGCCTGAACAAAATGAAAAAAACCGAGTAAGAAGCGCGTTAAAAATGGGAGCTCAACGTCCATGCTTTGGAAAACCTTTTCAAAACGGGGGCCGACAAAAAGCGCGAAAAAGGCCACGGCAAAAATGCAAACGCAAAATAAGACCAGCGGGTACATGACCGCTGATGTCACGGTTGAACGGAAAGCAGCCTGTTGCTCAAGATAAAATGCCAGTTTATCAAGGACAATCGGCATGGTGCCCGAGGCCTCGCCGACTTCCACCAAACTGACCCAGAATTGGTTGAAGACTTTTGGGTGAGCGGCAAACGCCTCGCTCAAAGATTTACCGCTTTCAAC
>JAHFFS010000110.1 GCA_023247815.1 Candidatus Omnitrophota bacterium | reverse complement strand
AGGGTCAGGCTATTTTCAATATTAAGGCTGGCACTTTTAGTAACGCCTCCGCCGTCTAGTAACGCCTCCGCCGTCTTAACGCCTCCGCCGTCCTTCGGGGCTCGCAATGACAGAGAGTGGGAAACTCCCCGATCCTTTAAATATTTGAAAAATAATAAATGCCGGTCACGATCGCATCGGCAATGATGATCAGAATAAAACTCGTCACCACACTGATCGTGGTGGCCCGGCCAACCCCCACCGCACCCCCCCGGGTATGAAACCCTTGATAACATCCCACCAGCACAATGATCACCGCGAAAATGAATGATTTGGATAAACCCGTATAGATATCTTTCAAGGTCAAATAATTAAACGAAGTCTGCAAGTATAAATAAGAATTGATCTTTAGATTGAACACCCCGACGATATATCCGCCAATCATCCCCGCAACATCTCCGATCACCGTCAGGCAAGGCAGCATAAGAAAAAGAGCTAACAGTTTTGGCACAACTAAAAAGCGCACCGGATTGATGGCCATGGTATCTAAGGCTTCAATTTGTTCATTGACCTGCATCGAGCCAATCTCGGCGGTGATGGCCGCACCAATCCGTCCGGCAATGACCAACGCGGTCAAAACAGGCCCCAGTTCCCGGCACATGGACACCGCCACCAGACTCGCCACATAAATCGTCCCGCCCATCTTCGTCAATTGATAAGCCGACTGCATCGCCAGCACCACACCGGTAAACAGCGTCACAAAAAATACAATGATGATCGATTTCGCCCCCATAAAAACCATTTGTTCAAAAACCGGCACCCGTTTGACCGGCCGATTCTTGACCGCGCCAAAAACAATCCAATAAAAAGTTTCCGTCGTCAAATCCAAGAACTGGACAAGGACCTGATACCACTCCTTAACGATTCTTCCGACGGATTCTAGATAATTTAAAATTTTTGACATAAGCAAACCCAAAAATCTTAGCTAGCTTCGATGTTTCTCTTTCCAAGCAACTCTTTAACCTTCCCTAAAAGTTCGCTCGAATTCAAAGGCTTCGCTAGATAGGCGTCGGCACCGGCTTCTTTTCCGATCTTATGGTCTTCTTCACCCGTCCGGGATGTTAAGAGAACAATCGGAATATGCCGGTAACTCTCCTCGGATTTCAGCAGCCGGCAGATGTTAAACCCATTGATGATTGGCATCATCACATCGAGCACAATCAAATCAGGTTTGTTCTTCATCGCCATCTCAAGCCCCAGCGGGGCTTCTTCGGCGGTGATCACTTCATAGCCGTTTTGCAGAAGGATATTTCTTGCCAGCTTAATGAGCAGGATGTCATCATCAATGACGAGAATTTTCGGACGTTTGGTCAACGAATTCATAAGGTGAAATCATTTTAACGATGAATAAAAGTTAAAACAAGTCAAAAGCGGGAATTTTAATGAGGCCATACTTATGAAGCGGCAACGATATAGGAATGTTGGCCGAATTAACCCCGCCGCTTTTTGGCGGGGTTAATTTTTTAAACCAACACCCTTCTCGAGGAGACGGAAATTGATCAAAATAAGACCGAAGATGAAAACGATCAAAAGGCCTAGGCTGAGAAAAAGATTCACGTCACTCAAGCCGTAAAACCCAAATCGGAATCCATTGACCATATAGAGGATCGGGTTCAGGCGGGAAATATGCTGCCAGACCGGCGGGAGATGATTGATCGAATAAAAAACACCTCCCAAATAAATGAGCGGTGTTAAGACAAACGTCGGGAAGATCGAAACATCGTCGAAATTCTTAGAAAAAATCCCGTTCAGTAATCCACCAAGCGAAAAAAGGACCGCGGTCAGCAGAATAAAAATAAAAATCATAAAAAAACTGTGGATGACCGGCCGGGTAAAAAAGCACGAAACCGCAAAGACCAAGAAACCAACCAACAAACCGCGCAAGACGCCGGCGCTGACGTATCCGGCCATGATCACCCAGCTTGAAACCGGCGCGACCAGCATCTCCTCGATATTGCGTTGAAATTTTGCGCTGAAAAATGAGCTGACGACATTGACATAAGCGCTGTTAATCACCGCCATCATGACCAGTCCCGGGACAATGAAGGCCATATAGTCAACACCCTCGATGTTTCCGATCCGTGAGCCGATGAATTTGCCAAAAATGAGAAAATACAGCATCTGGGTGATGACCGGTGGCAGCAAGGTCTGGCTCCAGATCCTTACAAATCGGGTGACCTCTTTATTCAAAATGGCTTGAAATGCAATCCACTGTTTTTTCATTTCTTCAACAAATCCAGAAAAAGTTTTTCGAGACGATGTCCTTTCGGACGGATATCGGTGATGACAAATCCCGATCCTTTCAATTTCGCCAAGAATGGATCCAATTCCGTGGTCCGGTTCAATTCAACTTCAAAGGAATGAGAATCGACGACAGTGAGATTGTATTCCTCGAAACCAGATAATTCACGCATGTCCCGCACGGCAACAACATAAGTCTCGCGGTCCATCATTTTGACGAGATTCTTGACGGCGTCGTGTTTGATGATCTTCCCTTCTTTAATCATCGCGGCGTGACGGCAAAGCTGCTCAACCTCCTCGAGATAATGGGTTGTCAACAAAATGGTCCGCCCTTCTTGATTCAATTGCTTCAAATAATCCCACATCCCGTAACGCAACTCCACATCGACGCCAGCGGTTGGCTCGTCGAGGATAAGAAGCTGCGGCCGATGCACCAAGGCACGGGCGATCATCAATCGGCGCTTCATCCCGCCGGAAAGCGACCTTGCCGGATGATTGCGCTTTTCCCACAATCCCAGTCGTTTCAGCAAACTCTCGGCCTCTGTTAAAGCCGCAGAACGTTCGATCCCATAATAACCGGCCTGGGTGATGAGGATATCTTGAATCTTCTCAAACATATTGAAATTGAATTCCTGAGGGACCACCCCCATCATACGCTTTGCCGCTTCAAATTCCCGATCAATATTATGTCCATAAATGACCGCCTTGCCCGCGGTTTTATTGACGAGACCGGTCAAAATTCCGATGATGGTGGTCTTCCCTGCCCCATTTGCCCCCAGCAGGGCAAAAAAATCTCCGGCCTCGACTTCAATATTGACTTCCGTTAAAGCACGAGTGCCGTTGGCATAGGTCTTGGATAAATTTTGGATGGTTATGGCTTTCATAAATTGATGAATTCAAAATTATAACGAATATTCGGTTCCATTTCAAACGAAACATTTTTATCTCACCCAATTTCTGACCTGCGAGGTGCACCTACGGGGTGCACCTCGCAGGTCAGAATAGCGAAAACAACTGATTATGAAAATAATTTGATATTACCTATTGAAAAAGTGCTTCTATAATTTATACTTAAGTAGCTATTAAAATCATGAAACTTCCCCAAAAAGCCCAGTCTACGATTGAATATGCCACGATCGCTACTTTAGTGATCATGGGGATTATCGTTATGGGTCCCTATATCATCCGGTCCATCAATGCCCATTTCCGCTCACTTGATGATGGGATTAAAGATTCCTTCTCGGAAGAGATTGTCCAGGCCCCCCCGCAAGGGTTTGATATTGTGACCTGCGACTGCCCAGGACTTCAATCGACAGCTACTTGCGGCGGATCGCTATGCCAGCCCCATGAAAGGCTCTATTCCCAGACGTGCCTGCCCGCTGGCTGCGAGATCGGCCTCAAACACATTGTCACCAATGACTGCCGTCCCGATGAAACCTGTTGCACGGCATGGGCAACGGCCACCGTCTGCCCTGACGGACCGGAAGGCGGAAAATGCTGCGGAGTCAACGCGGCCAGCGTGCAAGGTTTTGGCCAGCCATGCGCTGATGGCCACGTGTTAGAGTCGCGGACATGCTTCACTTCTCCGGAAACAACCCAATACCGTTGCAGTGCTGAGGTGGTACCTGCCTGCGTATTTGTCTGCAGTTCAGACAAAGGGACAACCGCCCATTGGTGCTGTGACACGACTGCTGATGCCAATTGCTATCAAAAAAATTTAGCGCGCAATACCGCGACAACTTTTGTTGCTTTTGGCTCAGCAGAAACGCCAAATGCTAATTGTACCGGGTCCCCTTGTCAGGCTTATTGCAACGACACCTGGGTCCCCAGTCCCGGGGGAGGAGGCTGCGTATGCCCTGCTGGGGTACTTGAGTCTAATACCATTAGGATGCCACATCAATCACTGGTCATTGATCGAGACGACTTTAATAGCAGTGGATTGAGCCCAGAAATTCTAAATGGAATTTTTACTATTGCAAATATTGATCACGTTTTTCTTCATGCCAGTGGAATGGGAAACATGGAAGTTTTTGACGAGGCACGATCTGAAACCAATGAATTGCAAATTCTTAATTCATATGGAGGATATGGGCTCGATAAAAGCGGTAATAGGAAGTTTTCAGATCTCGGCCCTGGCGCGGTTGGCGCATTCCGCGCCCGCACGTGGTACGATAACCATTCAAATGCTTTAACCGCGCGGTATGTTTTCGACAGTACTAGTACCGCACCAACTTCCTGGAGAGTTGAGGTTATAGGAGCCATCACTGATGATAGCGGGGGTAAGCATTGGCCGACAAAAAATATTGATGTGGAAATTGAATATCGATTTACTTGTACGTCTGAACCTCCGCAAGTTCCCTAGATTGTTATAGCAGGGGGACGTTGGACTATGAAATCCCCCAAAATCGTGAATTGGTTCACTCTCCTCAATACCCGGGTTGATCCTGCCTCATTAGCATGTTTTAGAATACTTTTTGGTTTAAACCTCAGTCTTTACGTTTTTTTATTGTTCCCCCCAGCGGAAATTGAGTATTACTTTATCCAACCAAAATTTTTCTTTTCCTTTTCGCTCTTTGATATTCTGCATCTTAAACCCTGGCCCCCTTCTGGGATGTACATTCATTTCTTGGTCATGGGGATTGCCGCCATTGGTATCATGTTGGGAATCGGTTATCGGCTCTCACTCCTCATCTTTTTTGTGACATTCGGATATACTTTTCTACTGGAAAAATGCGCCTACAACAACCATTATTACCTCGTTTTACTCCTCACCATGTTGCTTTTCTTCATGCGTGCCGACAGCGCTTTTTCCATTTCCTTTGTTAATAAAAAAAACACCCGCCACGGCATTCCGCTTTGGAACATTCTGCTGCTGAGAGCGCAATTTCTCATTTTGTATTTTTTCGCGGGAGTCGCCAAATTAACACCAGACTGGCTTCAGGGAACACAACTAAGAATATGGCTAGATGAAATCTCTGATCGTCCCTTTGTTGGCCCCCTTCTAACAGCAGACTGGAGCAGCCTCTTATTCAGTTATACCGGCCTGCTATTCGATCTCTCGATAGGATTTCTCTTATGCTATAAAA
>JAHFFS010000109.1 GCA_023247815.1 Candidatus Omnitrophota bacterium | reverse complement strand
GAGCGTCATCGTGGGGAGGGCCTTGCCGGATGTGAGGGACGGCCTTAAGCCGGTCCATCGTCGGATTCTATACGCGATGAAGGAATTGAACCTCGAGCACAACAAGCCGTATAAAAAGAGTGCTCGTATCGTCGGTGAAGTTTTAGGAAAATACCATCCGCACGGGGACGCGGCCGTCTATGAAACCATGGTGCGCATGGTGCAAGATTTTTCTTTGCGCTATCCACTGATCGACGGCCAGGGAAACTTTGGTTCGGTTGACGGTGATGCCGCGGCTGCGATGCGATATACGGAAGCACGGTTGGCGGCCATTGCTGATTACATCCTCAATGACATTGAAAAACAAACGGTTGATTTTTCTCCCAATTTCGACGGTTCACTGAAAGAGCCGCAACTTTTGCCAGCGATTATCCCGAATCTTTTAGTGAACGGGTCTTCGGGGATCGCGGTCGGCATGGCCACGAACATGGCCCCGCATAATTTGACGGAGACCGTGGATGGCATCATCCATTTGGTTGACCAGCCAGAAGCCACCATCAAAGAGTTGATGAAATTTGTTAAGGGACCGGATTTTCCAACGGGCGGGATTATTTGCGGCCGCGAAGGAATCAAAGAGGCTTACGAAACCGGACGGGGAAAATTGACGCTGCGCGCCAAGGCCTCCATCGAACGGCAAAAAGGAAATAAAGACACCATCATTGTCACGGAAATTCCTTATCAAGTCAATAAGGCGAATTTGATCACGGCCATTGCCGATCTGGTGCAGAATAAAAGTGTCGACGGCATCACTGATATCCGCGACGAAAGCGATAAGGACGGGATCCGGATTGTCATCGAACTTCGTCGGGACGCCCAGCCGGAAATCATCCTCAACTACCTTTATAAACACTCGCAATTGGAAACAACGTTTGGGATCATCAATCTGGCCCTGGTGAACAACAGTCCGCGTATTTTGAACCTCAAGCAGTTGATGGGCCACTTCATCTCCCACCGACGGGTGGTGATCCGTCGGCGAACGCAGTTTGATCTGGATCGGGCTTTGTACCGCGCGCATATCTTGGAAGGATTAAAAATTGCCATTGCATCGATCAACGAGATCATCCGTACGATCCGTTCTTCGAAAAGTACGGCAGAGGCCAAGGTCAACTTGATGAAGCAATTCAAACTGAGCGAGATTCAAGCTCAGGCGATCCTAGAGATGCAGCTGCAGCGGTTGACCGCGTTGGAACGGGATAAAATCGAGGAAGAGTACCAGGCCTTATTGAAAGACATTGAACGGTTTCGCACTATTTTGGCGTCGGAAAAATTGATCGACGGCATCATCAAAGACGAACTTTTGGAGGTTAAGAAAAAATTTCAAGATGAGCGTCGCACCGAGATTGCCGGCAAGGCTGATGAGATCGAGGTCGAAGATTTGATCGCCGAGGAAGACATGATAATCACCATCAGCAATACCGGGTATATCAAGCGGCTTCCGGCCAGTTCTTACCGTCGCCAAAAGCGCGGCGGTAAAGGTGTTACGGCCATGACGACCAAGGAAGAAGACTTTGTCCAACATTTGTTTGTCGCTTCATCCAAAGACTATTTATTGGTGTTTTCCAATAGCGGGATTGTCCGCTGGCTTAAGGTCTATGAGCTTCCGATCGCTTCGCGCATCGCCAAGGGCAAGGCGATCGTGAACCTGTTGTCTTTTGGAAAAGAAGAAAACCTAAGCTCGATTGTCGCGGTCAAAGAATTTACCGATGATCAATTTGTGGTGATGGGGACCGCGCGAGGGAATGTCAAAAAGACCAAATTGTCGGCCTTTAGCAATCCGCGCAAAGGCGGGATCGTTGGTATCTCGCTGGACAAGGGCGACCGTTTGATTGGGACGTCTCTTAGCAACGGCAAACACGAAATCCTTTTTGCCACAAAAGAAGGCAAGGCCTTGCGCTTTTCGGAGAAACAAATCCGCGATATGGGTCGGGGCGCCAGAGGGGTCAGGGGCATCAATTTGGGTAAGAGCGATGAAGTGGTCAGTATGCAAGTGTTTCCCACCGATATTGAGAAGACGGAATGTAAGGTTTTAACCGTTTCTTCGCTAGGATTTGCCAAAAAGACCGATTTTCAAGAATACCGCAACCAATCCCGCGGAGGTAAGGGGATCATCAACATGAAAGTGATGGAAAAAAACGGGCATGTGGTTGGGGTGTTGGCGGTCATGCCGGATGACGAGATCATCAGTGTGAGCAAAAAGGGCATGGTTGTGCGCTGTTCAACCTCTGATATCCGTGAAACCGGGCGCAGCACGCAAGGCGTTAGGCTCGTTTCTTTGCAAAAAGATGATACCGTGACTTCCGTTGCCAATATCGCTGCTAAAGATGTTGAGGCGATCTAACTCTTTTCCCTTGACCGGAAACGCCTGTTTTGAATATAATACCCGCTTTCGTTCCACGCAAAAATTGACCATGCCGTCTAGCCTGGTCAGGACACTCCGCCTTTGGCGGGGCAAGCGGGTTTGACAGTGTTCTATCAAAAAAAGCATTTTCGACCCCATCGTCTAGTCTGGTCAGGACACCCCGCCTTCGGCGGGGCAAGCACGGTTCAAATGGGTGACGCAAAGTGTTTTTTGTTTATATTTTACAAAGTCAGAAAGATCAAAAATATTACATTGGGCATACGGATAACATAGAACGTAGATTGCAAGAACACAATCGCGAAAAATCGAGAAGTGTTAAAAATAGAGCCCCTTTTTTGGTTATACACAAGGAAGTTTTGACCACAAAAACAGAGGCAATCAAGAGAGAAAAGCAAATTAAAAAATATAAAGGAGGAGAAGCTTTTAGAAGATTGATTCAATAACACACTTTCGACCCCATCGTCTAGCCTGGTCAGGACACTCCGCCTTTGGCGGGGCAAGCGGGTTTGACAGTGTTCTATCAAAAAAAGCATTTTCGACCCCATCGTCTAGCCTGGTCAGGACACAAGCTTTTCAAGCTTGCAGCGCGGGTTCAAATCCCGCTGGGGTCGCAAATATCAGGGCTTGAGTTGATTCGGACATGTTGAATTTAAGGCGTCGATAAGGTTATTCATCTTCGTTGGTATAAAAATATAAGGAAAGGGGGTGATTAGAATGAAAGCACTTTTGAAATTAGCAGGGTGTCTTCTTTTGGCAATCGGCTTGTTCCACGCCTATCCATCAGCTGTTTTTTCAGCAGATGAGGCTGGGACGGTTTCTGCCGCTGCGACAACAGGCAAACTGTCTGGCACCATCGCCTTTGTCGATTCAGACAAGCAGTACATTGATGTTGAATATCTGCCCGAAGGAATGACGGATCAAAAGACGGAAACTTTGAGTTTGCCGGCTACGGCCAAGATCATGAAGGCCGCTCAGGCAGCCACTTCGGCGGATTTGAAGGCGGGAGACAAGGTCGCCGTCGAGTACAGTGTCAACAGTTACGGTAAGAAGGTCATTGATGCTTTGACGATTGAATAAGAATTGATGGTTCTTTATCAAAATCATCAGTGATCAAGAGTGGAAGAGCGTCGCCGAATCCAAAAGAACGGGAAACGAATTTTCGGGTAAATCTTACCAAAGGTAAGACGGGAAAATCTGCCAACCGCACCCTTAACTAATCCTGTAGGCGTAGGCAGATATTTTCGGGTCGGTCTCTGGAAAGTAACAAGTCTTAAGTTGCAAATTACTTGGGACATGAAACATGAGACATGAGACTGTTTTAAAAAGTGGTTTTTAGCATCTAGAACTTGACATTCCCTTATGGGTATGTTAAAACTGAAATATGAAGAATAAAGCGTTTGCCAAAGCTGGAGTTAGTTTTCTTATTATCACGGTTTTCTTTGCGTACACGTTTTGCTGCAGTTTTTCGAGTTTGGCGCAAGCAGAGCGAGGCTGCCAAGCCTGCCATCAGCATACCGCTTCCACAAAAGATCATTGTTGCAAAACCCAATATCAGGCAGATCTTCCCAGCAGCTTCTCCTATAATAAGGCTATACAGAGCGCAACGGTTTTTGCTTCCCTCGAGTCCTTAGTCGATCCAATAAGCTTCCCAAGAGCAAAATTCGATTTAGCCTATCTCGACGGCCCGCCTGGACCGATTTCCAACACACCTTTTTATATTCAATTCCGCAATCTTCGTATCTAATCCTTCAATTCAAGAAATCCCATTTGTCGTTTAAAACGCGTTGGGAGTGTTTTAGCTATTGAACTAAGGAATGGAGTGAGCTATGAAGAACCGGAAAATCATTTTAATCATTTTGTTAATAGCCGTGGCTGCTGGCACAGCGTGGTTTTTATTTAAGAAATCGTCGGCCGCGCCCGGGATTGTTAATCCTATCCATAAAGAGATTTATTACTGTCCCATGCATCCGCAATATACCAGCGATCATCCTGGGCATTGTCCGATTTGCGGTATGACGTTGGTAAAAAAGGTAACGGTCGATCCGTCGATGGACTCGGCCGCGGAAAAACCTATTTCCGGGTATACAACGGTCTCTCTGAATGGCCAAAAGCAGCAGATCATCGGTATCAAAACCGCTTTGGTGACAAAACAAAATTTAGTTAAAACGATTCATGCCTATGGTTATGTGGCGCATGATTTGGAATTGTACGACGCGCAATTGGCCTACATCGAGGCCTGGCGCGCGTATTACCCTTTTCTTTATCGTCGGGAAAGCCGTGATGAGTACCGAACGGATTGGAGAAAATATTACACGAAAGCTCCCGCGCAAAGTCGCTGGCGCAGCGATGAAAAAGTTAAAGCGCAACAGCAATTGCTTAAAGCCGAATACGAATTGATCCACTTGGGGTTAACAGAAACACAGCTTCGGCAGTTGCGGCAGATCAAATATGGTCAGCTATGGGTACAGCCGGATTTGTTATTCTTCGATGAAAATAATCCGAAATGGATTTACGCGCAAATTCCGGAAAACGATTTAGGGTTTATCAGCGTCGGTCAAAATGTCGTAGTCACCATTCCGACCTATGGTGAAAAAACAGCGGGGATTGTTAAAGGAGTGGCACCGGTTGTTGATCCCGCTACTCGCACCACTCGCGTCCGGGTCGAATTGCCGGACTATCGAGGAGAGTTGAGTGTCAATATGTTTGCGGATGTTGATTTTCCCGTCGAGCTGGACGCGTCTTTGGTCATTCCGCGGGAGGCGATGATGGATTTGGGTTTGAGCAAAATCGTTTTCGTCCAGGTTCGGGAAGGGGTTTTTGAACCCCGACGCATCGAAACGGGCATGGAAGGTGATGGGATGGTGGCGGTCAAATCCGGACTCAACGAAGGCGAGACGATCGTTACCTCTGGCAACTTTCTATTGGATTCCGAAAGCCGGCTGCAGGCTTCCTTAATGGAGGGGATGGAGGGGATGGAACA
>JAHFFS010000008.1 GCA_023247815.1 Candidatus Omnitrophota bacterium | reverse complement strand
ATTTTTGCCATTCGGCACGAAGCCCAAACAATCTTTGAAAAGATTTATAAAAAAAGAGAATGAGAATCAGAACCTCGCTCATGGGATGACCGCGGTAAACCACCTGATAAATGATCAACAAAGATAAAAAGATGACGGCACTCGGCTCTAAAATCGCTGGGGGGATGAAACGCAAGATCGTTTCTTTGAATTGATATTGCCGCAGCTCTTCAATTTGGCCTTTCAGCTGACCATTGAGCTTGCCAAACCGGTTGGTAGCTTTCAGATACTTGAAATAGTAAATGATCTGGAGGAGCAACGATTGGATCTGCGCATTCTTCTGTGAGACTTTTCTTGAGAAAGTCTGCGCCTGAGTCGACAACGAACGCAAAGGAACCACTAAAAGGAAAAATACAAGAAAAGCAAAAAGCGCCATAGTCCAATTGATCAACAGCGTCGCCGCGAAATAGACCAAGATGTAAGCAGCAACAACAATCATATCCACAAATTTACTGAAACCGAATATCCCCCGCTCCACCTCCGTCGTGACCACATTGTTCAAATACCCAATGCTTGACCCCACATAGTGGCGATACGTCATGTCCGCGTATTTCTGACAAAACTGAATTCGCAATCTTTTTGTTAATCCCGTGGTGATATCAGCACTGATAATTCCCTGCCAGAGAAAAAAAAGCTGCTTTAAAAGGACGGCGATGAACAACAAAAAGAGCATCAAATATAACGAAGGTTCTATGTGCCATTGCTGAAAAAACGCGTAAATCTTTTGAGAATAGGTGTCCTGTTCTGCCAACGGCTGTCCCACATTCAATAAGGGCAAAAGCAGCGATATCCCCAAGCCCTCAAATAAACCGGATAAAAAAATGACAAAACACAAAAAATACAATCGTCGTCCAACGTAACTGTAAAAAAGCCGAAAATAAATCTGCAGTGTTTTTAAGAAGGATTGTTTCATTTTGATGGCACCTGACAAAGGATAAAATAGTGAAACGAATAATGAGGGTTATGAAATTCTTTTAAGATCTCAAGGCCACATTCTCGTAGATCAGTCCATATCCGCTGCTTGGGATAAGAGCGGCGATTGACTTCCCAATAATGTGGGTTATGACGATCTTCACGAGCGGTTAATGGATTCACGTCAATGTCCTTGCTGCGTAGCGGCAGGGTTTTGAATATCTGCATTTCAAATGAAAATGATTTTAAAAATCGCTGCAAACCTCTAAAGCGCACCTGCCAAAAAACATCATTGACCCTCGCCGGTAAACTTAAAAAGAGATAATTCCGAGCGCATTTCGCCATTCCCTCGATCACAACCCGAAATTGATCATAAGGCAAATGCTCCAATACTTCAAAAGCACAAACCATATCAAAAGAATTTTCTTTAAAAGGAAGTTTTCTAATATCCGCTAAAACATCCGGCGCCGTCTTGCGGTCCAAATCCAAAGCGGTCACTTTGTATTGAAAATTCTTCGCCAACGCTTGAAAGACCCCTAGCCCGCGGCCAATCTCAAGGATCGACTGGCATCGCGACCTTGGCAAAGCCAAGACCTCTTTGAGCTGATAAAAATAACTTAAAAATCGCTCCTCCCTTAAGTTAAGGGCATATCCATAAAGACGATCCATCACTCTTTGATCCATCACAACCTTTTGGTCTAAGATTTGCTGCAAATGAATGACAACCTTGGGCCCTTCTAGTCGAACAAAGGGTTTTAAAGCGATCTCAGCACCTTCATTCTCTAAAATGAATTTCTGCCATTCCTTATGGGGCAATCTGACTTCCAAATCATTGATCATGAAACAAATCCTTCACATTTTTTTCAACAAAGGTTAGACGATTGAAATCATCTTCAACAAGCTCTACGACATAGCACCTCTTGGCAACCAACTGTTGGAAAAGTTCTGTCATCCGCGGGTAACCCCGATAAAAAAGGATGATCGGTGTCTTGGTCTGCATCATGGCTTCATGCAGCGCCGAGGAATCAACCGCTTCAAAAACGAATAAATCCGCCTGATCCCTGACCTTTGAAAATGGATCAATCGTATATTCTAAACGATTTTGATAGTAACCGAAATGATTAAAATTCCGGCCTAAATATCGGGTCTTAGGTCGATTCTTAAAAATGATCCGCCGGTCAAATTTTAACAAAAAATCAATGATCTGCATCTGTGTATGCAAATGCCGAATTTCTCCCGGGCCACCGTAGACAAATCGGTCATAGTCGAAACCCGTAACCACATACATGATTGTCGAAATTCGACTGAGAGCAAGATGTGATCCTTTAACTGATTTCTCATTACCGGGACAGAGCTTAGATTGAGCGAGATCATCGACGAAATGAAAATCAATCGTGTTGATGAAACGATTATGCTCCAGATATTCTGATTTTTCCATCTTCGCTAGACACATAAAAACATCGCACGTCGCAAACTCAGCAAAAGTTAATGAGGGCGTTACCAAATGACATAATCCTCCCCCATGCGGGAACCCGTAAACCTTTGCCTTACGCGCCCGAAACGCCTCACTGACAACCCGAGTAAAATAGTTCCCTCCCGTTCCTGTATAAAGATTTCCCGGATTCTTGAACGCCTGCAGATATTCGACCGCCTGCTGATAATCAAAAGTGATCATCTTAAAATGACCTATGATCCCCTGACCGTAATTTTCCAACATTTTTTGTGACAAGGCCTTTCCACTCAACTCTCGGTAAACATTCCGGACAAGGCCTTTCAAGTCTTCGACAAATAATCCAATGTCAGACGGGACTTTCACATCCTTAAATCGCGAGCGATCTCGATGAAAAACTTCTCTGACATAGAGCTGCTCAGGCACGCTCTTCAAATATTGTTGAATAAATCTGAGCGTACACTCATTGGGGTGAATCACGAACTCACTTGCGTTCTGACGCAGGCCTTTTCCCGCGATTCGCAAAAAAGTCTTAAATCTTTTCAGTGCTTTTGAAAGACCTGTCCCGGAGTTGTACAACCGCGCAAAATCAACATTGTCATAAGAAAGATTGTAATTTAGAAATCGGATATCTTCACAACCGAGATAAAAATCATAAGTTGCTGAGCGGCTGTTTAAGACAACATCTTCCGGGCAGCGGTGATTCGTGAAAATATATTCAGTATCCATTCGCGACCGCATCGACTCGGCCATGAGCCATTTCATCAGCAAATCATAGGTCTCAACATAAATCTGCTTGCTGGCAATACGGTAGAGCGTTTGCGAAAAACCTTGTAACTCCCGGCACCCCTTAATCAAAAAATCGGTTATCCTCAATTCCAGATCTTCGCCGACTTTCATGGAAAGCGGATAAACAAAATCCTTACGCCATTGATCGATGTCTTCAATCGAATAAATATTGAACGGTAAACGCATCTTGGTTTGCTCTTTCGCGCAAATGAAATTCATCATCTGACTATGGGATTTAGGAAAATTGAAAATGCTTGGCTTTTTCTTGAGCGGTTGATTGATAAGCAGCCAATCCAACCGTTTTCTCACCTGGACGAGGAAGCACATAAGTGACAACGCGTTCCAGAAATCCCGTGCGGACCCGCGCTTTAATAAGCCGTTCCTGAATGTCGGTATCATTGACACGGTTCCAGTTCTTTCGCCAGCAATGGATATTGTATTTAAAAAACTTCAAATAAGATCGGTAAAGCCAGGTCTGCGTCCCACCCACCCGAGGGATTTCATCTTTGACATCAATGACAATCCGTTGACCGTCGCGCTCACATTCATAGGCCCCAGAAACAAATTCATAATTGTGCTTTTGGGCAAAACGCAGTAAAACTTCTAAGTGATCTTCAGTCCAAATATCGTCATCATCTAACCGCGCGATCCATTTGCCTTTAACCATCGCCAAGGCTTGATTAGCTGCGACCACTGGTCCGGCCAGCCAATGGATCTCGATGTCATCGGGATATCGTTTATCGCGTTTGGACAAATTGAAAAATCGGATCCGGGGATCATTGATTTTTCCGATTTCCTGTTCGGTGTTGTCCGTGCAATGATCCCCGACGATGATCAACTCAAAATTCTGGTAGGTCTGCTTGAAAACGGATGAGACCGCCCTTTTGATCAATAACTCACTGCGATTATAGGTTGGAATATAGACCGAAATCAGCGGATTTTCTTCAACCATCTGATACGATTTTTCGTGAGCAAGACGGGAGAGCAGCAAAAAAACAGGTTCGGTTAACGCATAACGAAGGGCATTGACAAAGCTAATGACTCGATCTGGAAATGTTCTTTTATACACTTGGGCATCACTTTTGTCTCAAAGATATCAACTGCCGGGAAGGACATGATCATGTTTCAAATGTTTGGTCTGAACATCTTCCGGACCATGGGCAACGAAACCGCGATAGTGCGAAGGATGCCAATCTTTTCCATATTTCTCACGATCTTCGCGCGTGTACTTAAAATCAACGATCTTCACTTGCTCACGCAAATATTTGGGAGAACGCGCAAGCTCCAACTTCTCAGCCACGGATTGCGAAATCCAATCGGTGGTAGGGCCGTCTTTTCCGCCACGTCCATCGCTGACTTTCGGCAGCGGAACAGCGGCACTGCAGTTAGGACAGGCCTTTTTGACCTGATCGCCAAATTGGTCTGGGTTTTTATTCCACCATCCCTTTTCGATCGGCCAACCTTGCGGGCCCTCTTCACCGTAAAGATGAGACATGGCAGCGGCGATCTCGCAAAAAAAGGCGCCTTTCGGCGTTATCGAAGCAGACCATTGCTTTTGCACCCAACAATCATCAATCAATTCCCACATCAACTCTTCATCATCGATCACATCTTTAGCCGCCACCATCAACGGTTGATGCTTACCATCAAATTGCGTATGGTCATTATACGAAATTCGATCGGTATCAAAAACATCTAAGATGATGTCTTTATACTCATTCCAACGATAACCGCTGGTCCACAATTCTCGCTGACGGCGGTTAGGAATCATATCTTTATAAATTTGACAAATTTCCCGAAATTGCGGATGGACCGCTGGTTCTCCCCCCATCAAACCGATGCGGCCGGGGAATCCTTCCAAGGAATCAATCGCCTTACGCACTGTGTCCAAATCCATAAAATAAGATTGCTTATGATGCCCCACGAAACGAGTGCAATTGGCACATCTCAATGGACAGGCATTGGTTATATCAATTTGAATGACGGTCATATCGTATATTGGACGCATGTTTTCTCCTTTTCTATCTATTCAAATTAGCTATTTTCGACATTCATCACAGATCAAAACCAGAAATATTATATCATTAATAGTACTATACAAAAGAGCTATTTATCATTTCTAAATTTGGCCTATAAATATTTGATAATAAACAATTTATGAAACCCGCTGTTTTAGAATCCATTCACTGCCCCTCTTCTCCCATAAATGCGGGGAAAGTTCACGAAAATGGTTAACCACATCCCAAAAGTCTGCCTCAGTGATGTTCAAATATTCCAAAAACTCTTTAAAATATTTCTTAGGGAATTCGCCGTCATAACGATGCACCAGGGCCATCCCTTCCTCACGCGTGAGATGACCGTCACGAATTTCATGAGCAGCATCTGAGGTCGCACGACCAATCCCAAATTTTATAAACGCCAAATAAAAATGGAATCCATCGGTCTTATCATCCAAACTCGCGTATTTTGAATAGGTCCCTTCGGAACGTCCGTCCGGATTAGCTTGAAAACCAGTATTCTCAACCGCATAGTAATAATTTTCCTGCGGAATCCATTTCTTGTAAAATGAAAACCAATGCATTTCCGGTTGCAACGCGTCAATCTGCTGCTGGGAAGGCATTTGATAAAATGGAAATGTGGTTGACTTGACTTCTTCCGAAGTGAAAAGACCTACCTTCAATCCATGTTCAACCAGTTCATGCACACCAGAGCCCTTAAAATAGATATCCTTCCAGGCATCAATCGGGTCTTTTGGCTTGTCGGCAAAACTTGTGGTTCCACCATATTCCGCTTCACCACTTTCGCCATAAAAAATGAGGGGTATCTTAAATTTGCAAGCAATATGAAATGAGTAAGGTTTTTGTCCATAATTGAACGGCTCCCAGGCATCACCTAACAACTCAAAAGCAACCCTCGCCAATTTCCGATGGATGATTCCGTCAGGGAAACATAAGAGGTTGTCAAAGCCGCGATCTTTAAAATCCAAGTAATTCTTCCAACCGATATCGGTATACAAAAATGGCGCCCAGGTGACAGTTAAAGGATGCATTCCATATTTGTACTTCAACTGATGCGCAACATAAGCGCTGTCTTTACCGCCGCTGCCGGGGACAATCACATCATAGCTGCCGTCTTTGGAACGGTGTCGATTCAAAAGATCGACCAACATGGCTTCTCGCGCCTTCCAGTCGAACTCGTTGTGTTTCCGATGAGCGAATTGACAGGCGCTGCAAACTCCATCAGCGTTGAACGTGATTCGCGGTCGCTGATTCGAAACAACGCATTTGGTGCAATACTTAACCATTTGTGGTCGTTTATCAAGTTGCCGATCTAAAATCTTTCCTTTGAATAAAAGCATATGAAGACCTTTCTACGACGTTGATAAAAAATTTTTAATCACTGAAAGCCCCGAAAGCCCGCTCACCTCCGGATGAAATTGACAGCCCACGATATTCTTTTTCTGAATCACCGAACAAAAACGGTTGCGGCCATAATGGGTCTGGGCCAGCTGCGTATTTTCTTCATCAGGGACAACAACATAAGAATGGACAAAATACATAAACACTCCCGGCATAAGATCCTTCAAGATCGAATTCTTCCAACGCCCGTCGGAAAAATTATCCAAGGGCGACCATCCAACATGAGGGATCTTAAATCGTTCCTGCTCAGCTTCTGGCGAGACAAAACGCACAACACGCCCGCTGATCAAATCCAAACCCTGATGTAAACCAAACTCCTCGCTCTCAGTCATTAAAAGCTGCATGCCCAAGCAGATCCCTAATAGCGATGTCCCTGATGCGACCACTTCCTTCAACGGTACAACCAGAGCTTTTTCCTTCAAATTTTTCATGCCATCCTGAAAAGCTCCAACCCCAGGCAAGATAAGCCGCTTGGCCCGTCGGATAACTTTGGGGTCTTCCGAAACTTTAGCTTGAAACCCCAAATGATTGATGACCCGGGTAACGCTGAAAAGATTTCCCATTCCATAATCAATGATCACCGTATCTTGGTTAGAACACTCGCTCATAACGTGACTTGCCTTTCCAACAATTCCGCAGCTTCGGCTTCTCCCATTGTCCGGCAGGCGATCCCGGCCTCGACGAGCGCCCCTTTAACCGTAGCAACATCACATTTTTGAATGCGTCCGGAAATAAAATTCAAGGATCCTCTGGACTGCTTGATATACTCAATGTTTCCTTCCTGCGAAAAATGTTCTTCCTGCAAGGACATCTCTTGAAGACGATGATAATGAAAAAGGCTCGCAGCGCAAACGGCATCCGCGCGCCCTTCTTTAACCACTTGAACGATACTCGTCAAAGAACCAGCCCCCCCACAAGCAATCACCGGAATAGGGAGCATATCCGCCATCGTTCGAACGAGTTCAAGATCATAACCCGTTCCCGTTCCTTCCCGATCAATGCTCGTCAATAAAATCTCCCCGGCGCCGAGATCCACAACTTCTTTTGCCCATTGATAGGCATCTTTTCCCGTCGGTTCGCGGCCATTATCAGTAAAGCACACATACTGTCCACCAGGCATCCGCTTCGCTTCAATCGAGACAATGATGCATTGTGAACCAAACCGCCGAGCTCCTTCTTTGATGATCGAAGGATTAGCAATGGCCGCCGTATTGATCGCAATTTTATCGGCCCCGACCCTTAAGAGTTGCTTGATATCGTCGATCGTTCGCACACCACCACCAGCGGTCAAAGGAATAAAAATATTCTGCGCCGCCTTGGCCACAATGTCTTTGAGATTGTCCCGTCCGTACAAACTCGCCACGACATCCATGTAAATGAGCTCATCCGCGCCCTGCTGATAGTATCGCGTGGCAAAATCCTCAGGTTTGCCTAAAACCCGTAGGCCTTCCAAATGGACTCCCTTAACCAAATTAGGGCCTTTGACATCAAGCCTGGGAATGATTCTGATCACATTTTTCATCTGCAAACCTTTTATTGAATTGTCCATCCCCCATCGACCATGAGCGTTGCTCCCGTTATATAAGACGCGGCTTCACTGGCCAAAAATAGCACCGCCGAGGCGACATCTTCGGGTCGTGCCATACGCCGCAAAGGAACTTTCTGTTCATACTTTTTAACAAAATTTTTATCCTGATGATCAAAGACCCCACCGGGGCAAACATTATTGACGCGAATACCGAAGGGACCATAATAACTAGCAAGATTGCGGGTGAAATTGACAATCCCGCCTTTGATGACTGAATAGGCCATGGGCATCGTCATGTTCGTTTTTTCATAAAGCGCATAATCCGCGCCCTGTACACCATAGATCGACGCTAAATTCACAATCGACCCTTTGATACCATTGTGCTGCATCTTCTCTGCGACAAGCTTGCTCAGCCAGGTATACCCATTCAAATGCATATCGATGTTCTTGCGCCACGACGCAAGTTTGATGTCCTCAGATTTAGCAGACCAATCTTCGGTTCGCGGATAAGCACAGTTGACCCAAATATCCAGATGCTGATACCTTTTAACGAGCTGATCAATTTTATCTTTCATCTTTTCTAATCTTATTGAGTCAAAGGTGGTAAAATCCGCCTGATGGCCTGCCCGCACAATATCATCCACAAGTGTTTGAGAACGTTTTTTATCGAGATCCAAAATGATTGTTCTCGCTCCGGCGCTGGCTAAAGCTTGACTGATTTCCGCGCCCAGCAACCCGGCCCCACCGGTCACAAACGCAATTTTTCCTTTTAAAGAAAATCGAGCTAAATGATCTTTCACAGTTTAGCCTTTCCACTTTTGATTAAAAATTCGACGAGTTGAAAATCAAATTCGGAATCAATATCAAAAGCCGCTGATTCATCCATTTCATAAATCATGGCCTTTTTGGCATATGGCAACTGGTTGCGAATATCCAAAAGAAAAGCACGCTTATGAACATACATCGACGCGTTCATATCATAAACCCGCGGGGCATCCTGGGTCCGTTTAATGGACTGCGCTAATTTTTTACAAACCTGGACTTTCCCACGACTATCCACTTCGACCATATTGAAATAAGGATTTTTTCTAGCGGCTACAACTGAAAAAACACAATCCGGTTTAAACTTTTTATACACTTGGACAATGCCCTCGATGTCGGAAATCCGGCGGATCGGATTGGTGACATCCAAATCAAGTACGGCATCATACCGTTCCTGATAATGATCTTCGGCCGCCTTTAAGGCATGACGGATCACATCCATTTTCCCGGATCGGTCGCTGGCTAACTCCGCAGGCCTTTTAAAAATCACGTCGGCCCCATAACTCTTGGCCAATGCAGCCATCTTCTTCGAGTCGCTCGAAAAAATCAATTTAGCATGCCCCCCCCAACGCACAGCCTGCTCAATCGTATAGGCGAGCAATGGTTTACCCGCCAAAAGGCGTGCATTTTTATTTTTCACCCGCTTCGAACCGGCACGGGCGGCAACAACGATGAGGATATTCATGAGGACATCCGTATTTTTAATAATTTGCGATACAAAACTTCCGCTTCTTCAAGATGATTCATCATCTTCCTTTTACCACGCAGTTGCTGAAAGAAATATTCTAGCTGCCGACGATAGGTTTGATTTCGTTCAACCGGAAACGATTGACGGATCTTCTTACCGTCGACAATTCCCTCGACACGATTCCCAATCAGATCAGCGGCTAGAAATCCATTTCTAAAATCAATCTTGAGAGTACGTTCCTGATGATAACTGTACAAATTCTGATGCAAATTCACCTGGGTGCGACGGGTCTGAATGATGGCATCCAGAGTATCATCCGCATCTCGGGTTACGTCACCAAGCCGGGTATTACGACTTACAATTTTCATAATCGGGCCGAAAAGATATTCGATGTAATCAAATTCATGCGATAAATCAAGCAACACACCTCCGCCCATCTTGTGATGAGCTGAGTAGCACTGACGGTGATCATATCCTTGCCTCCACTCAGCGAGACGAGATGTGCATTGCACACTGACGTGAAACAACTTTTTTCCCTTCAATTGCCGCTGCAAATACTCAATGACCGGATGAAATCGTAAGTTGTACGCCACATAAGTGTGCTGTCCATTTCTTCTCGCTAATTGGATCAACCGATCGAGTCCCTTAGTCGAGCAGTCAATCGGTTTTTCAATGAACAAATGCATTCCGCGTTTCGCACACTCTAAGGCAGTTTCAATATGCCGATATGTTGGGTTTGTGATGAACGCAACCTCAGGCTGCAAATGATTGACTTGAGCCCAACTCGACACTTCAGCAATTCCCAGTTGATTACTTTTTTGCTGCCCCTTAAATGTCCGGAATGCAAAAAGTTCATGATCAAAATTTTTTTTCAAAATCTCCGCGTGTCTTGTCCCAATGGACCCTAAGCCAAAAAAAATGACCTTCACTCTTATTCTCCTAAGGCCTTGATCGCTTTACGGTACAAGTCCCATTCGCCGATATCGATCCAGGCCTTCTCATGAACAGGAAAAATCTTTACCCGCATTCCATTTTGTTTCGCCTTCTCAATCAAATCGGTCATGTGATACTTGCGATCTTTAGGAACCAATGCCAGCACAGCGGGGTTGAGAATATACATCCCCGTACTGATCAAAAAATCATATTCCGGTTTTTCTTTGATGTCTTGAATATCACCACCATTGTTGATCTCACAAATTCCGTAGGGAATCGTATAATGCTTCACCGCACCGATGACTGTGATATCGCACTGCTGTTTGTTATGAAAATCCAAGATGTCTCGATAATCATGCTCGATGATGATGTCACAATTGGTGACCAGCAAAGGTTCCTGCAACTTGCCTTTTAAGCGGCAAAGACATCCCGCAGTACCCAATTCTTTATTCTCGGTGATATATTCAAGCTGATACTCAACACTCAGTTCCTCAAAATAGGCCTGAATCATCCGCGACTTATGATTGATCGAGATATAAAATTTCTCGACCCCATACTGCCAAAATTTATCCATGATCAATTTGATGATGGCTTCGCCATTGATGGGGATAAGCGGCTTGGGTAAAATTCTGGTAAATGGATCCAAACGCGTTCCCTTGCCTCCCGCCATGATCACAACCGGAATCTTGATCTTGCGGTCGGCCTTGACAACCTTCCCACTGAAGACATTCTCCCAAAGTAAGACATCAACGAGCTTTGCCTGATTGTCAACAACTGGGATCTGTTCGAGCTTATCCGTTAACATCATCTTTTTAACCTGCGAAATCTTATATTCCTGATCCACCCAGCGCGGAGTTTGATTAAAAACCTTGAGGACACTCTCCCGCAAACTGCCATTAGAAAGGATCCAGCGTCGGATATCCCCATCCGTCAACGAGCCTAAAAATCGCTGGGTCAATTTATCGATCACAAAAAGAATTTTCTCCCCATTCATGTCCATTTTCTTCATGGCTTCCTTAATGGGGATCTCTGGTGTCACCAAAAGTTTTTTAATTCGTTTTTCCATTTTCAAATCCTGTCCTTGAGAACCATAAACGCTTCGGCATACTTGGCTCCCAAAACACTTCCCCGTAAAGTGGCCAAGGCACGGATATTTTCCTCGCTGCGCGGGAAAGGATGGGGATGAATTTCACTTTTGTAAATTTTCATGATTTTGATCTTCTTTTCCAGCTGTTCCGTGATATCTGAAAATACCTGTGGGACAAAAACCCTGCCATTGATCGCTGGAGCAAAATCCGTCTCCGATAAAGTTTCATACATCAGCACTTTCGCTACCGACGGAAAACGAAACGATTTTATGCAATTATACGCGGCTGCAAACACAACGCGATGATCCGAATGCGCGTCATCACAAAATGGCAAAAAAACCGAATCGGGTTCGATATCGGCAAAAACTTTAACGATTTTCTCAACAAGACTTTTGCAAGGATAAACATCCAACCCTGCCGGCTCCAGGCCAAGATCAATAAAATCATCGAATCGATAAGCCTGTTTAACCATGGCTATTTCCTTTTGCCGTTGTGAGACGCGGGCCGGGGCAAAACCGTATTCCTTTTTCATGTTCGTCACGTTCAACCAATGGATTTGCGAACCTTGGTCTTTCAATTTTAACAGCGTTGCCCCGCAGCCCAAGGTTTCATCATCGGGATGGGGCGACACAACCACAATCTTTTTTAGCATAGTGATTTTTTGACGTACCATTTCTTATCCTCCAAATCGATCGATTCTAAAACTTTGCGAATCCGCTCTGAAGAAACCCCATTCGAAAATGGATTTCGAAGCCGAGCGACCTTCTTGCGGTATTCTTGATCAAAACACGCCTTGCGTATGGCCGCTTGAATATGATTCTTATGATAATCCACAAACTCCACATTCCCAGCGTTCAACCTTCCCTGTTGGCGCAAACCGACATTGACGACGGGAAGTTTATAAAAAGGCGCTTCTAAAATCCCCATGCTGGAATTCCCAACGAGCACCAACGCGTGGCGCATCATGTTAACAAACACATCTCTCGGCAGGGTTTTAAAAAAACGCATATGAGAACATTGCTCAAAACGGTTGATCACGTTTAAGATATCGACAGCCCCTGGATCGGTATTTGGATAAATGCCGATGACCTTAAGCTGATTTTTCTGAGCAAACTCATCGACCGCCTCCAATGTTGTTTTCATCTGCTGAAAACTCTTTTCTTTCTGCGAAGATAATGGATGCTTGAGCAGTACAAGATACCTTTGGTCTTTGATATCAAAATTCAATCGGTCGGATATCTGTTCCAAATTCAGTCTCGTAACACCTTGGATATTTTCGTAAGCCGGATTCCCGACGAAGAATGTACGGAAGGCATCCTCGCCAATTCCTTTAAGATTTTCCGCATAGACCTGAGCCGTTGTGAAATGAATGTGCGCCAATTTGGATGTGGCAAAACGGATGGGATCGTCTGCGTTGCCAAAAACCGGATCTCCCCCGCCGATATGGGCCACCAGTTTATCCAGATAATTCCCCACAATGGCCGTGGCCAAACTCTCTTCACGATCACCAACGACCAACAAGAAGTCTGAATTTTCTCGATCGACCGTCTGGGTCAAAGCGTAAGTCAGGATCCCAATCCCCTTGGCCCGCTGGGTTTTCTCGTTGGTCATGAGCAAGTAATCAATTTTTTCAACGATCTCAAAACCATCTTCTATGATTTTCTTATACGTCAATCCATGCCAATCCGACAAATGCGCGCCACAAACCACAACTTTAACGTCAAAATGCTTATCATCCCGCAGACGTCGAATCACCGGATAGAGAATATCGTATTCGGAACGGATTCCAGTGATCGCTAAAACTTTTTTTCTTTTCATATGTTCTTACCCCTTCAAAAAATTTTTAACCTGTTGCAAATCCTTGACGCACATATCAGCATTCTCATCATGCGGATTTGTTTCAGAACTTCTGTTCAACAAAATATTTCTAAGACCCACTCTTTTTGCTCCCAGAATATCATTCTGCGAATGATCACCGATGAAGACAACCTCGTTGTTATTGACCCCCAAGGCCAGCAACGCTTCAAGAAATGGGCGTGCTGCCGGTTTTTCATTCTCCTTACCAAATTCTCTCGCGTAAATGATGCAATCAAAAATATCCTGTGCTCCCAAACATTTGATCTTATTTTTCTGGGCAGCAACAACCCCATTGGTCACAATTCCCAACTTCCACCGACGATCCCGCGCGAAGCTGATCAGATCCTGCGCGTCTGGATAAAAACGAATCTTGGCCTCAATCGTCTGATACAAATGAAAAAGTTCCGCCTGTCGATCAGTCGAAAAAAAATTCACGGCTTTAAGAACATCTCCGAAAATATCACGACTCGCTCTTCGTAAGGACTCAGCCAATGCCGATTGAAACTCGACTGCGTCCTTTTTCCAGCGTTTGGCAAACTCAGCAAAGACCGCGTCAAAATATTGTCCTTCATCAATGAGGGTGTTATCCAAATCAAATAACAATGCCTGGACCTTTAACATGCTCGGCGCCTTCATTCAGTCCAGACCTTTTCAAAATAACGAACAAATCGTCGCTGCTTCGCAAATTTTCCTTTATCGACATCATACGGCTCATGAAGCAACGTCTTAACCGCTAGATAAGGAAAATTAAGACCAATCGATTGATCCACACCGCTTGACGCTCCAAGACGAGGATTGAGATCAAATAAGACAACGCGTCCATCTGTGGCCGTTGCCAATTCCATGTTACTGGTATAACACAGATGAAATGCGCGGTTGATTTCATCGGCCAGTTTTTCGAGCTTGTCATCATGATAAACCAATCCTCGGAACGTCTGTGAGGCGTTGCCCCATTCTCGAATATGCGTTAAAGCGATCCGTGTTTTCTTAGCCTCATCGATCAGCGAATAGACGCTGAAGAAGGGTGGATCAAGATGCTCCATCACGATCAATTCCTCAAATTCCGACGGCCCTTTTAACAATCGCTCAAAAAATTCCAAAGGCATTTCCTGTGTTGGTTTTTCAGAAAAAACCGAACGCGCATCAAACTGGCCGCGCAAGATGTAAACTCCTCGTCCTCCCCGTCCCATGGCCGGTTTCACAACAACCTTTTTCTGAGGGAACCCCAATTCATCGATGGCATTTTGAAACTGTTGATAGTTTCGCACCACAAAATATTTCGGCGCTGTTTGCGGTAAGGTCTGAGCTAACAATTGGTATACCTCAGCTTTATCAAAGGCGCAAAGCAAATGATCATATTGATTAACCAAAACTTTCGCTTTCAAATCATCACGATGTTTGGCTAAAGCCAGATTGTCTTCGTTCCCGCAAGGGACCACGATATCAATGCGTTTCTTCGCAATGATTTCTTTAATCCCTTCGACAAAAGCCTCTTCATCGTCACCACTGAAGACCACTTGCACAAATTCATCCACAAAATAACGGCCGACCGCTGCCTCAAACGAGTCTACCCCGACGATAAAAACTTCTCGTTCCCCATTGTTTTTGAGCGCGGCAATCAAATCGGGGCTGATCAGCCCCCCTACGGTTGTGATCAAAATTCTTAACGGACGCATTTAAAATACCTCTAACAATCGATCGGCGATGAATTCAATATCCGATTCGTTCAAACCCATATGCAAAGGCAGACAAAAGTGCATTTGACTCAAATTTTCCGATCGCGGAAAATCTCCAGGCTTTGTTCCATAAAGATTTTGAAAAACCGGCTGAAAAGGAAGCATGGGGTCATACGGCCAGTCAATCACGACTTCCGATTCCGCCATTTTCTGCCGAATCACATCTCTTGTGATAGGTGTTGCTTGCAAAAAAACCAAAAACCGCCAATAAGCGTGGCGCGCCCCTCGAGAAACATCTTGAAAACGGATGATCTTCCGATCGACTAAAGACCGCAGCTTGCCGCGATAAATCTCGGCCAATTGATTTCGTCTGGTAAGAAAAGTCTCCAAAGATTTCAAATGCTGTCGGCCTAAAATCCCCTGGATTTCAGACATCCGTCGGTTGCCACCCATGCGGGAATAAATTTCCCGGCCAGCATCAACGTCAAGACCACGGTTGCGTAAGCTACTCGCCTTTTTGGCCATCGCCTGATCTTGCGTGGTGAACATACCCCCTTCACCGGTTGTGATGATTTTGGTTGAAAAAAATGAGAAGCAACCGATGTCACCGATGGTTCCGGCAAAGACACCGTCAATTTTTGCCCCCGGGGCGTGTGCGGCATCCTCAATCAAAACGATTCCGCGCTTTTTAAGAAAATCTTTGATCTGCATGATCTGCGGATGAATCAACCCACAAAAATGCACCATCATAACAGCCCTGGTCTTAGAGGTAATCCTTCGTTTCAGATCTTCAAAATCTAATAAAAAATTTTCATCAATCTCACAAAAGACAACCTTACCGCCGCTGTTCACAACGCATGAACCGGTTGCAATGAAAGTCTGTACCGGAACAATGACTTCATCTCCTGGATTAAACTCGATGCAGCGCAACGCAATCTCCAACGCCGACGTGCAGGAATTTGTGGCAACCGCATACGGTACCCCCAAATAATGCGCAAAATTCTTTTCAAATTCCTGAACAGCACTTCCCATTGTTAAAAGCCCGTTACCCGCTAAAACATCACGAAATTGGCCTAAAATGGTGTCGATATCATCTTTAGAAAAATAAGGAAATACCGTGTTGTATTTCATGACTGCAGTTCCTTGTAAAAAAGTTGGAACTCCTTCTCTAAAGAAGGGGCTTTAAAACCCAACTGTTCCTGAATTCTTTTTGTATCAATAAAGACGTCCCAATCATAGCGGGGGTTGCGGTCAACAAGCTCAATCTTAGAATCAGACTTCACTAAACGCTTAATGCTCTGAGCAATTTCTTTCATCTTCAAGGATTGCGCGCTGGCTGCCATAAAAATTTCAAAGGGCTCGAGTTCCTGATACTTATCGATGATCTGGACGAGGGCTTGAACTGCTGACTCACGAAAAAGAAAAGTCCGATATCGTTCACCTTTGCTAAAAAGCTCGATGCGGTCATTGTGCTTCGCGGAATTAAAAATATCAAACAACAAGCCAGACTTAAGCGGCATGCCAAACAGATTAGGAAACCGAATGACAATGGTCTTTGTAGCACTGCCTTTAAACGATATCTCACACAATCGTTCGGCGATGTATTTCGTAAGTCCGTAATAATCTGTCGGAACAGGCACTTCCTTTTCAGTAATAACTTTTTCTTTAGGCTTTTTACCGAAGACCGACCCGGTTGAAACGAAACAAAAAAATTTGACCTCTTTTGCGACGGCAAAATCGATCACATTGCGGGTTGTCGTGACGTTTCCATCAAGAAATCGGCTAAAATCAAGCTGCTTTCCGGCAATGGGATTCTGTCCTGCCAGATGAAAAACACCATCAATCTTTGAAACCATTCCTTCCATTTTATTTAAAAGATCCAGCTTCAACAAAGAGAAATCTGGATGTTTGAGTTCTTCCTTAGACAAGAAACCACTGGACCGGCGAACGACACCGACAACCCGATGACCATTCTGCAAAAATTTTCTCACAAGCGCTCCGCCTAAGAATCCGCTCGCGCCAGTCACCAAATATGTTTTTTTATTTTTCATGAACTCGCTCAAACTTCAATAAAATCATCTTTTTTAAAACCTTTCTTAGCGACCCGATTGAGAACACGGTCCCACAACATCGGACTCAAACCCTGCTCCGGACGCTTGATCGTCAGATTTTCTTCGCTAAAAACATCCCCCTTACGGATATCAAAGGCCGCGACAATGCTTTTGCGGGCAACCTTACGGATCACCAATTCTCTTCTCGATGGCCTTTTGATCCCATCCCCCATCCCGCGGCAGATGTTACGGATCGCGGTCACCATCTGTTTGAATTCTTTCGGTTCCAATGAAGCTTGATGATCTGGGCCTTCCAACCGTCGGTCACTGGTCAGATGTTTCTCAATCATCACTGCCCCAAGCGCAACAGCAGCGACCGAAAATTCTATCCCCATGGTATGATCAGAAAAGCCAACCTTCACACCCAATTCTTTTTTCATTGTAGGAATCGCCAGCAAATTCACATCCTCTGGTACCGTTGGGTATTGAGTATGACAATGCAGAACCGTGATCTTCTCTTTCGCGAGTCCGGAGGCAACCAAAACCGATATAGCCTGTTTGACTTCCTTCAATTCCGCCATCCCGGTCGACAAAATGATCTCTTTCCCTGAAGCCCCGGCCTTACGTAAAAGCGGCAGATGATTGATCTCCGAGGAGGCCAACTTAACTTTCGAAACACCCAAATCCAATAAAAATTCTAAACTCTGCAAATCAAAAGGAGACGATAAAAAAATAATCTTTCGACGCTGACAATAAACTTTTAGCATTCGATGCTGATCCTCGCTCAGTTCAAGTTTCTTTAACATCTGATACTGCGATTCCCGAGGATTAGAATTCTTCTTTTGATAAACAGCCTTTTGCGCTTGTTCCGTCACCAACGCCCCGGCCCGAAAACTCTGAAACTTCACGGCATCCGCCCCAGACTCTTTAGCCAGATCAACCAGCCGCTGGGCCTGCTTAAAGTCGCCATTATGATTGACACCAGCCTCGGCGATGATAAAAGCACTTTTCATCTAACTGATCCTCACGGCCGGAACACCAACATAACAGCCCTTTTCTTTGATATCTTTATGAACAACGGCTCCGGCACCAATGATGGTCTGTGAAACGACTCTACAATTTTGATGAATCACTGCTTTGCTTCCAATAAATGATTCGCTTCCCAGCATCGCCTCTCCATTCACAATGGCCCCAGTTGAAACATGACAATGGTCTCCTACCTGAGCTCCATGTTCAACCACAGCACTGGTATTGACAATCACATTGCAGCCAACAACGGCTTGAGCATTGATGACCGCCTGATGCATGATGATTGTTCCATCTCCCACAGAAGCATGCTTTGAAACAACGGCATATGGGGAGCAAATGACCGGAAGGCCAGCTCGCAGTGTCTTCAACTGCTGATAAATCTCAATCCGCCTTTTAACATCTTTGACAAAACCAATG
>JAHFFS010000007.1:15816-18982 GCA_023247815.1 Candidatus Omnitrophota bacterium | reverse complement strand
TTGAAGCTTCTGATACCGGTGAGGCCGTGGTAAAAACTCCGGTCATGCTCTGAGTAAGATGGTAAGAATAACGCAGAGGCCATAAATGTTCCTTTTCAGGCGGCAAGTTAAGGGTTGAAATTTCTCTAAACATCACCTCAAAAAAGACCTGTGTGGCAATGGCGTGTTCAAGAGAGGCAATCATATTCTTATGCAAATTTTTAACAATCTCAGGACCATTTTTAAGATAGGAATCTTGCAAAATGGCCCAAATTCTATCAAAATCGCTTCCAGCAATATCGCGCACATCGTCTTCTGTCAGTTTGACATTTTGCTTCAGACATACCTCAGCCGAGGAAACTTCTTCCCAAATACCATCTTGGTTTGCTGGATCTAGCGATGTGCCTATTATTGCATTGATTCCAGAAAACCTTGATTTCGCGACCGGCCGATAATGCATGCCGATGTTAAAATGCTTATGTGTGTCTCTTTGATCGACATCCCCTTGTCCGATCGTGACCACCTCGGGCCAGCCCATAAACAGTCTTTTGAAGTACCGTTCAAGACCGCTTTGTCCTGCCTTGATCTTTATTGCTTCGCGAAGAAGATCAGCTCGTTCACTTGCATCACGGGGAACGGATAACATCACCAAACTCCCGCGGACCAGACGATGAAGATATTCCGCGCCCGCCTGATCTAAAAAGTTCCCGCCATGAACATCGATGGCGGTTGACGCCGGACTTAAAGAGTCCAATTTGCTGGCCAAAATTTCTCCGGGTTTATGCACAACCGGTACGCCGCCGATGACCAAGGAACGTTTCCCCATGCGAGACCATAAGGCTCGTCCCTGGCGCTTGCGCAAAATCAGGACCGCGATGTATTGAGCAAAAATATAAACCACAAATTCCAAGACTCTAATCAAAAACGTGGGCTCCAAATGCAAAATCCCGATAAAGATGGATAATTCAAAGACCACCGCGACAAAAATATAAGCTCGCGTTATCAAAAGTGAAAAGGGCGTCTCCAAAACATGCCAAGCCCATATCTTGCTGGCATAGCTTGTCAAATCCTCATTCAACTCTGAATCAATCTCTTCTCCTGAGCGGTCCATGCCGGTCATTAACTCGGCGTCATGAAGGGACAATTGAAGGAATTCCCTTAAGGCCTTGATCTCATCCGGTTTTATCATCATGAAAAGCGGATGATCTTTCGGATAAAGTCCGGCCAATCCTTCCGCCAAAAATAAGGCCATCTCATTGAGGGTGGCGTACATGGCGGTTGTCGCGACCGTCGATGGTTCCGCCGGTCTGAAATTGGCCTTGGTGACAAAAACCCGATGAGAAAACTCCGCCTTTGATTTAAACGTCTCTCCTACCGCCATGGCCATCACCGAATCCACCCGGCTAGTCATGACAAAGATCCGGCCCGGGAACATATGCTGTAATTTTCCAGTCACATAAAGCGTTGGGAAGGTTTGACCGGATTTGCTGAGAGCTAAAACGATCGTTCGTTTATGAACACCTTGTTCGCACGGATTTTTGATCAGTTTATTGGAAGAAATCACCGCGCATTTGAGACCCGGAAACAGCAGTTGCAGAGTTTCTTGATACTGCTCGGCCAACCACAATGGAATTTCAAATCCAGTCAAAACAAGATCCAATCTTTTTTCTCTGGACAAACGTTCCAGCTGCTTTTTCGGCAGTTTCGAAAGATCTGATCCGTCCCCAATGGAACGGAACGCCTTTTGCAATTCTTCTTCCACGATCGCGTCTCTTTTCCAACGAAGTTTATAGAGAATGCCATACAGATCAGTTGCTTCTATTTTCTTTTCCCGCATCCCCCTGGCCAGGTCATTCGCCCTGGCACTGACCCAGTGCTCAAGTCGATCATCAATTTGCTGCTCAACAGCGGTTTCGTTTTCGACCGTCCTTACCAACTCCGCGAATAATTTTTCCGTATCAGCCGCTGATAATTGTCTCGCCTCAACGACACCTCTTAAATATTTTTCCAAACGCTCTCGTATCATTTGAGTGCAATCCCCAAGTCTTTTCTCAATATCCAGAGAATTGAGCATTTCCAATAAATCCTCGCCGGACAGACGATTGAAGGAATCAGGCTTTTGCCAATCTTCTACAATTCTTCGCATGACCTCCGCGTTAGCTTGGACGTCACTCTGAACAATAGGTGCCCCTCTATCATATTCTACCAAGTCCTCATAGAACTCATTGCTGGGATCCAAGGCAAACTCCCTGTCCTCAATTTCTTGATCGTTCAATTCCTTGTCTAAATTGCCGGAATAAACCCTCATCAAAAGCGGATTAACAGCATGGTCACGCAGGACCACGTCCGCGACCTCTCCTTGCTCACGGCCATCCAACACCCAGCGATGGGTCAATCTTCCTTTTGATCCATAATCCGCCTGTAACGTCAATGGTTCTGAAGAATACGCAAACATTTTTTCCGCTAAATTCCAACCAACCGCCATGGTCTGATTGCGGGAGACAATGGTCACACCATCGTCTTTCAATGATGATCGGACCACCAGACCAAAGGTCCCTTCGGCTTTTTTGTCCGCCTTTCTGGTCGCCGTATAACGATCGTTTTCAAAAAAGGCTTCAATGGCAGTATGGACAAAACTCCGGATGGCGGTATCGTCAACTCCCCATCCCTTGATGATGTCATGTGCTTTGATGGCTTCGAACACTTCATTTTCAAATGCTTGCAAACGATTGTATTGGTCTGTAAGGTCAGGCCGGTCGTTAAGCATCTTTTCCGTCACCCAAAGATCCAAATTGGGATTGATGGGATTTCGATTGGCCCAAGGCAATCTAGCCCTGGACAGCTCTGTAGCCGCTCGGCCATTGCGATCTTCAAAAATCTTTTCAATCAATCTTGCCAACGCGTCTCTCTTTTTCTTTGAAAGCCTGAGATGTTTCTTTTGATGACTCCCCAGCACATCTTTGACACTCTGTAAAATATGCAAGGTGTGCGCCAGGGTCACTGCCGAGTCCCACATCCCCTGGGCCAAAAACATTCGGATGACCCCGGCCGCCTTAGGCGAGTCCCCCGGAGTTTCATTGGTCTCTTGCAGAACTTCGGCCAAGACCTTGCCCAAATCATCATTAGAAAGGGGATCGGTGTCATTGTCCCACATCTTAAAGGTATTGAAATCACCGTTATGAGTGAT
>JAHFFS010000007.1:0-15806 GCA_023247815.1 Candidatus Omnitrophota bacterium | reverse complement strand
TAAATCCCTCACCTTCCACAAACTCCCAGACGTCGACCTCTTGCTCAGTGACCCAGATGTGAGGATGTGTCGCGGCCTCTTCCGGCGGGCCAGAGGTTGGATAGCGGACGTGGATCATGACGCCATTGACGCCCTTGACAATTTTATAATTAACGCCCACTTTTGCTAATATGCTGTTCCATTTGTCACACAAAACCGAAGGAAGATCGCCTCGTCGAGGATTGACCACCTTGGCCATCATCGAACGCAGCTGACCATCCTTATCGCTGGCGAACATCTGCTGGCCCGCGGACCGACCACCCCGGCAGACAATTTGCCGGATCTGTTCCGCGACCGACTCCCTCACCCAATCTGGATACAAATCAGCCTGCGAATCAATCCAGAAAAATCCGATATTTCCGCACGAGTATCGGCCTGGGGCCGGCGGAAATAAAATATCCGTGAAAAGTGACATCATCCAAACAACCATGGTTGCCAAGAACACCGGCCAGCCAAAGATAGAGAGCAGATGATAGACAGTGATCGCCGCGATTGTGCTTTCCGCGAAACCTCCGAAAAGAACAAGATAATGGTCCTTCTTGCCAACATTTGGAACATACACCGACGGGAGTTTCTGGAAAAAGCCCATCATTCCAAGTGGTGCGGCAAACTTTAACCATTGTTTGGTTGTTAAATTTCCCATTCGATTTTCTTTGGTCCCAGCCTCTTTTTTATACCCAATCGCGCCCGCGGTCCAGACGTGGAACAACTCATGAAACATCATTAACAACATCATGCTCAACCTGAATAAAATCAGATTGACCGTGGCAACGGAAGCCGTGCCATTGAAGGCTATCGTTGCCCCGATAACCATCAAATCAAACGCGATTAAAAGAAAATAGGTTATTTTATGGCGTTGCTTGGTGCCATTATTCTGGATAAGCACCATCGGTGCCTGCTCTGGCTTGGCAGCAGCGCCAGTTGGTGGATTAGATTCTTCCGTAGATGGTGTTGTCGTCGGTGTTTTCGGGCTTTGCGTCCCACTTCCTGGTTGGGTTGCTCGTGCCCCAAAAAATCCGCTCAAAAGTTCATTCCGGTAATAAATAACAGCAAGAATGACGACCAAGACATAAACAAACAGGAATGACATCGGAGAGCTTGTTGGATCACGTGCTGGTTCAGTGGGCACAACGGCGAGACGAGGCTTGACAGGAGAGTTCGCCGGTGAAGAAACGCTACTACTCGAACCTGGCGGAGATTGTGCTGTTGGTTGTCCGAAATTAGGATCGATCGCTGGTGCCGTATTCACAGTCCCAATTCGCGGCTGTGGCAACGGTATATTGCCCGACGGTGACGACGGCGCTAGAGATGCCGGTATAGAGGAAACCGCGGACTTTACATGTTTCTTCGGCTTTCTTTTCACCCAATCGATAAATGATTCAACCTTTGATCCAAAAAATCCGCCCAAACGCCCCAACCAACCTTGCTTCGAAGCAAAGACAAAGGCAGCAATAATGACCATGCACTTTAATAGAATGCCCAAAAACGGCACATAACAAAGTAACCTCGACCAACGGAACGCCACCGGATGAAGCCCGCAGAGCCGATCATATTCATGCTGATAAGCCTGAGGATTGATCATTTTAAGTAGCGGTCCATATCGATAGTTGAAAGCGGTGAAATCACCGTCGCTGGTTTCACTACGGCTCGCCTGTAAAAGCCAGGGAACCGCGGGCTTACCGATCCGCTCCAAGGCATCTTGAATCGATGATCCGGCAATCCCATAACGATAATATTTTGACAATAGAAAGGCCATATGTTGATGGCGGAACTTCACAAGTCCCAATTGCTTTACCAAAGTCTCTGGTAATTCGGTACTGGCACCCATATTTTGAGATAACTGGACCGACTGCTGCGCGGCCAAAACCAATGTCTCTCTCTCATTCTTAGTCAAATCCTCACGTCCACTCAATCTCCCTAACATCCCAGAGTACAATTCCAGCGCTGCTGAATTTGCTGATGTGCCCAACACCATAACCGCAAAATCATAGGTGGTTTCGTTGGCATCATTGATGGGTCCTTTTACAATCGTCTCGCAATGTTGCAGACGAAGATCAAAATAACCGTCCCGGTCCGGACTGGGTGAAAGTTCAAATTGGAATAGCCCCCACAAGCAAGCCTGCCGGACCGATTCACTCTTATCATTTAACCCGTCGCTGAGGACCAATACCGCGGTAGGATCGCCTGATTCGGCCAAGCCAACCGCCGCGCCAATTCGCGTATTTTCATCTCGACTGAATAATTGATCAGCAAGGGTAAAAAGCGGACCACTGATCCTATGGCTTTTGAGTTCATCAATGCGTTGATTCAAAGTGTCAACCAATGACTGCCAGTCTCTGCGCTCCAACGATTGCCGATGAAGATAAGAAATCCACGGCCTTTCCTCGGCATTTATTATCGTCTGTGGTTGATAACCAAAATGCACATTGTCCTTGCGACTCTGCTCGTAAGCCCCTTGATCAAGCGTTGCTATGGCTTGCAAAAGCCGCCAATTATGGAACTGCGGATCATCTTTGAACCTCTGATCGACCCTGCTCTGCAAATACCCCTGGGCCACCGCGCCAAAATTTTGAAGTGCTGCTAAAGCGGCATTCATGAGCGGCTGATACGCGTTCCTTTCGGCAGGAGAACTTTTCCAGTTAGGATACTGTAACTCAAGCTCCTCGATGATCGCCACCAGATGCTGTGTCGCTTGATGGGTTTCGTAAGACTGACCCAAAGCCCTAATCATGGCCGCTCTCTTGTCTAAATTCCCCGGTGTCATGGCCTGTTCTTTGACCCAGCTCAACTCCGGATCATTTGTCGGATTAAGGACAAAATCAGGATTGGCATAAAATTGCCCCAGAACCGAAACGACCTGCGCTTGCCCCGGGAAATACGGCCTCATCACCACCCGCTTAATCGACTGATAAAACATCAATGGTATTTCTCGCGAACTGATCTGATTGGCCGCGGCTTGCAAGGCCACTCCGTCGGTGCTGAAAACCAGCGTCTCAATCAGATCATTTGGCGCGAACACAACATCGCTAAACAACCGGCTGTTAACATACCGCAAAAGATACGCGATCTCAATCTGTCCATCATCCAACACTCTCTTAATCCTGGTATTGATCCGGTCCTGCAACGGCTGACCAAACTTAGACTTGATATCATTCAATGCCCCAAGAATATTCTCAATTTCCACTAACTCAGCTTTGAACTGACCAATCTGATGATCACTGTTGACAGAAATCTTTGCGAGTCTATCCAAAAGCAGTTCAATCACTGACTCGCCAGCTTGGGGCGATTGCGCCAACAAGGCTGTAGCCTGTTCTCTGACCCGGCGATCAGCGTCATTCAAAGATGCCTTGATGATCTCGACCGCCTGCCGGCTGTTCATCTTGGCTAACTGATCCAGAAGCGCCTTCTTAACCTGCCAATCGGTCTTTGCGTTTTCAAGCAGGTCTTCGATCGCTCCCAGAAGCGGGTCATGCTCTGGAGTGAAATTAAGCCCCTTCATGTCTTCATCGATCTCGCTGAACTTAACAATCAGAATCATTTGAATCTCCGTCGGCACGGTCTTAAACGCCTGCAAAAATGGTTCAACCAACCGCAAAGCAATGCGCCGCGTGATTAAGTCTTTCGCGGCTTCTGTCAATCGGCTGGTGTCTCGGCCGGTCAATAAGATCTCTAAATTCTTCACAACGGTGTCGTCAAAAATACCAGTGTCTTCAGCAAGCCACCTTAGCAGATCCTCGCACATGCCGCTCAACCTGACATCGCCTGCTGGAAAATGGATCTCTTCAATAGCGGACTTCAACCGTGGCTCAACCAGATCAGGACCATCGCCAAATCCTTTGATCATCCACAGCGCGCGGGCAATCGTTTGATAACGCTCTTCGATCTTCTTGAACTGCCGACCGGATTTAACGTCATTCTGGGTCTGTACTACCAACCATTTGATCAGCGGCTCAACCGCGGATTCAGTTTCCCACCAGTAAAATCTGGACAGATAATTAACAGCATCCTGCCGCACCCGGGGATCTTCATCCATAAGCGCCAAAACCAAAATCTTAAACGCCTGCACTCCCCCGATGTTTGCCACACATGAATTGAGGGCTATTTTTACCTCCCAATCCGTCTTAGGATTTTCATAGATAGCTTTTATCGTCGTAATGACCGGATGGTCTGCCGGATAAATCCAGACTTCACGAATCAAGAGATCAATATTTTCAATCACTGGAGCTAAAAGTTTTTGCGCTTTCGGATCAGAATCCCCAAAAACCTTGAGCACCAATAACGCGAATCGCACCGGAATCTTCTGCTGGCCGATCATTTCCGCGACTCTATAAAACGCACCACTGTCCTGCTGGAATAATAACTGCCGTATCGTTGCGCTTGTCACTTCCTCAACCCCTCCCGAATTTAAATCTCGATATAAATTCTCTAAAACCATGATCTCCAAATGTTTGCCCTGTCGATACAACTCGGCTTTGACTTTGCTCACTTCGCTTCGTACGATCGCGCCCATTAACGCGGAATCGCCTATGATCTTCTTGAGCTGATCTTTACGATGCTGGTAATCTCCTTCCGTCAAATCAAACTGCTCAGCATTCTGCGCCAAAATCGCTCGGGCGCTCATTTCAATCAAATTTCTCACCGCCCCAACCACCTTTAATCCTCCCATCATCCCTAAAGCCTCGGCCGCCGCGTTACTCACCTCAAGGTTTTCGTGACCGAGCAAGCCCTTGATCATCTCGACGGCGTGAACATCATTGATATGCCGCAAAAGATCCAAGAGGGCAATGATCGCCGTTGGATTACTCTGCTTGGCCAAAGCCACTGCAATGGCCTTTATGAGCGGATCTTCCGCGCCCAAATAGGGTCGTGCTGTTTTGCTGGTCACTTCCTTCAAGGCCTTGCTCAGACCATAAACCATCATCGGATCGGTCTCCTGAGTGAGCGCGTCTCTTAAAACCACTTCCGCGGCAGGGTCACTCAATCTTCCTAAACGATCAGCGGCGAGCAGACGCTCATTCACATGTTTCAAGGCCATTGCTAATTGCTGGACATCCATGCCTGTCATCTCAGGATATTGCGATTCCAATATCGTTATCGACGCTGCATATTGATTCTTGATATCAGCAAGTGAAGAAAGCGTCTGCTGAGCATCACGATTGAAATGCTGGGTTGTTTCATACCCCAAATCATTTTTAAGGCTGGCCAAGAACGCGGAATACTCTTCATCGGACAAATACCCTTGCTCTTTCAACCTCTGCAACAATTTCAAATAGGTCGTATTGAAAATCTCCTCTCCTCCTACCTGTTCACTTAATACCAACCTGGCATAGAACCTGACCATTTCTAAAAATTCTTCTTTCTTGATTTTGGGTGCTAAATCGACGAGAACTTCAATCACACGGTCTTTGAATCGTCGGATTTGGTTCTTTTGCTCCTCCGAACTTCCTTCCGGGACCGGCATCTGCAATCTGACCAAGAGCGGATCCACGGCGGTAAATATCTGATATTGACTGACGATCTGTGCCGCGATTTCCAAAATAACAAAATTCTCTGATTTTTTCGGATCAAGGATCGTCACAATGAGATCATCAACCGTGGGATCATACATGGTCTTATCAAATGCCAAGAAAGCAGCCAAGGCAAACGCACGCGCGCGCTGTGAAGGATTTGTTAGAGCGATCTGGCCCAGCGCCTTGATCGCGCGATCACGTTGCATATGAGAAAGTTTCTGATATTTAAAATAATCACCTAAAGACACCGCGGCCATGGCCTGGACATAAGGATTCTTATCAAGTTCCAACGTGATGATAAGTCTTCTGGCATCGCGCTTCGGATCATCGGCTCTCTCAGCGATCTGGCCAAGATAACGCGCCGCGGCAGCTCGTAACGTCGACTGCCCTTGTTTATCCAATCTCCGCAGTTCTTTGAAAGCCCATACCAACCACTTGACCGGAGCTTTAAAAACAAAAATTGATTCCGGTGTCAAATCCGGGAAGGTATATTGCAATTCCGCCTCACTCTCGGTAATGATGTCACTCCACTGTTGACCATGATTACCCGGAATCCGCGCTAATATCCTACGCGCCTCGTCTTCCGCGGAAAGATCACCGGCCGCGCCTAACTTCGCGAATGCCGCGATCCGCTCTTCAATCTCTCGAGTGTTGTCTTTGATCGTCGCTAAACATTTTTTTCTTTCTTGCTTGCTCATTTCAAGTTGCTCGGGCGTTCCTGTGCTGGAAGAAGAACCAGGCGCATTTCCCATCCCAGGCTGTTCCGTTCTTTTTTCTTGCACCGGTGCTTGCTCATCAGCCGTTGGCGTCGGAGCCACCGCTGCTGGTCCTGTTAGATTTGGTGATTTTGGATTGGGTTCGCCATCGGTCGGCAGCAGGCCATATTTCACCAAGATATCTTCTATTTGTTCTGAACTGATGGGTTCACTAATACCAGGACCCCAAAACATCACATCCGCCTCAGAGTTTATAAGTTTGAATCTATCTTTCATCTCTTTTAATGTGATGGTTTCCCTTGGCTGGCCGGTGCTTCTCACAATAAAATAATATTTGTTGAGGCTGGCATCTGTATCCTGCGCCATAGCCGACGAACCAAATAAAATCCGCAGGATAGAAACAAAAAACATCGAATGACAGGCGGTTTTTAAAACATCCGCCATTGAAGAAATCCTCATCCCAGCCGCCCGAACTTTTCGCCAAAGGTAAACTGCCAAGACTAGCGCAAACATGGCTAAACCACAAAGCACGAAAATATTTTGGTTTTGTGTTGGCGTGCCTTGGTCGGCCGGCTTCGAATCCGCTGCAGGGGTCGACGCTGCAGCAATCTTTTCCTGTGCTATTTCTTCGAGTAGCACTTTTAATTGCGCCGCCATTGATGCGAGATCTTGATATCCCGGGACCGCTCCGATATCTAAATAGCTCTTAACAAAATTTTGGACCGACTGGCCAAATTTCCCATTTGAACTCAATTCTTTCTTTAACTTTGCGTTGATCTTTTCTACCTCATGAACATCTTCTTCTATTTCAAAATAACGTCTTGAGGCAAGGAGACTGGCCAATTTCGAATAACCATACCCATATTTCGCGTCAAGCCCTTTCGATTCTTTTAGAAAATTATCCATCTTACTTTCCAGATCCCTTTGCTCAATAACTAATTTTAATTGCGGAATCATTTCGGAATATCTTGGATCTAAATTCGAAAGATCTGCTGTTGAGCCATCTTTCTTCTGATATTTTGATTTGTAATGTTCAATAACGATGAGGGCTTGGCTATAATTACCATCTATCTTCCCACCCGGTATTCTCATTGGTCTGTGCAATTTTAACTCCCGGAGTTTACGAACAGTCTCCCAGCGCTCTTTATCTTGATAATATTTTATAGCAAGAAATACAATCATAAAGTACCTGCTCGCTCCATAAATATCTTTAAACATTTCCGGTTGATCGATAGAATACTCATTCAATTCTCTAATATTGCCTGTAACTTCCCGATACTTATCGTCCGATTTATCTTCCCGTTCCAGATAGAGCTGGTCAGAGTCGTCGTCATTCTCAGCAATTTGACTTTTAGATTTTTTCGCGCCAAACCATATCAAATATAACAAATAAAAACCAAGCCCAAAGAATGCGAAAAGAAATAAAAGCGGCGCAACCCTTCGTATCAATTCACCCAGTCTGGATGAGGTGTCTGGGCTGTCGAAAAATCGCGGTTCTTGGGGCTTCGCCCTGAACCGTTCCAGCAGGCGATCCACAATCTTTAAATCATCTACCGGTTTCTTTTCATCTTCAATTTCAACTTGCTGATTTGCGTCTCGTCTACGAAAATACTCAACGGGATTGTCCAGCTTTCTATTCCCAACATCGATTTTATATGTTTGCTCAGCATAAATAATCGGTATCCACAGCTTTGGATTTTTTGCTGACTGTGCCCACACAATATCTTTATTAAGCTCAATGATCCGCTCAACTGATGTTTCAAATCTTTCTGCCAAACCCGAAAGGGTGTCGCCCGGCTTCACTATATATTCGATGACCTTGACGTCGGATGAAACCTCAACCGTAGGAGCCGGCTTCTCATTATTTTCAGTGACCTCAGCGCTGGATATGACCGCCACCAAAAATGACAGCGCCAGTAAAAGAGCCTTAGCGCCGCGAACAACTACGTTGGTCATTGCGAGAAGCGTTTTTTGCGACGAAACAATCTTATTCAAGAAAGATTGCTTCGCTGCACTTCGTTGCGCTCGCAATGACACAGAAAGCTCAGGAAAAATTATTTGACAGCACACGACCGTCGCCAAAACAATAATCAACACGAAGATGCCGGCCCAAGATACATCATGGGTCATTTGCATTGGGATCTCGATCACCGTCGGATGCCAGCCTTCCTTCTCAATTTTCTCACGCAATGACTGCGGCAGTTCACGGCGCCATTGTTCGTTTGCTATCATCTTCACCTGTATATCGAGCGGAAGCTGATCGAAAAGACTGGGGTCGAGATTGATGGCCTCAAGGATATGTAACAACCCTTCCGTGATTGCTCCTCGCTGATAGGCATCTAACCCGACATTGGCTAAGGCCTCGGCATCGTTGGGATCCAGTTGCAATATTTGCCGATAAATCTTAACCGCATCGGCAAAACGTCCAGCTTTGCGATAAGCCCGGGCAAGATTTTCCTGTCTTTCGATATTTTGCGGAGCGGCCTGTGCTAAACTCAGATAAATCCCAATCCCTTCTTCACCTTTACCGTTATCAACCAGCACCATTGCCAAATTATTTTGTATATTTGTATTGCCAGGGGCAATCATCAGCCCGATCTTGAAATTCCCTATGGCTTCCTCGGGATGGCCCAGATGGGATTGAATAAGGCCTAAAATATTATAAATTGCTGGGCTGAGCGGATCATACTTCAGTGCCATATTAGTTATGGTTAAGGCCTCTTCGTAACTTCCTTCATAATACTTTATCATCGCCCAACCTTGCAGAGCGCGAGGATCCGCTGCAATCTTAAGCGCTCGAGAGAAATATTCCACAGCCCTTGCAAGATCCCCAAACCGACATGCCACTTCTCCCTGCCGGACTAACACAGTACTATCATTCGGATCCTGTTTTTCAGCATAATCCAGCAACTGTTTTGCCAATTGAAGCTGGTCAACATCAATTAACATGTGAGCAAAATTGTCATAAATCGCCGATAGGATCGTTTGTAGATTTCCATTGATCATTAGCGAAGGATACACGACATTGCCGAGTACTCCATTGCTGAGATAACCATAACCAAAAAACCCAGCGTCAATTTGCCGCCTGAGCGAGAGGATTGAACTTGCAGTCATGGGATGGACCAAGGTATAGGTTTCCCCACTCAACTGATAGTGATCAAGCAATGCTATCTCTCTAAAGATACCCAAAGCAAAATCGACAATGAAATATTGATCCCCCCCCAATGAAATGAGCGTACAAGCATGTTTAGGCTCAACACTAACGACCCCAAAGGCCAGGTTGTTGCGAATCGATGTCGGGGCGGTCGCCTGGATCAGCAAATTCGCCACCATCGCCGTTGGGGCACAAGAAATAAAAAGCCGCTTCCAATCGAGCTTTTCATTGGACGAAAGTGAATCTTGTTGATCAATGTACGCGAAGATATCAGGAATACCGATGGCTTTGAAACCAGGCAGATGATTTAACAAGACTCGATAAATATTGTCGGGATTTTCATAATTAACTCCGACTAAATCCAGCCGCCGGTGATACTCGGATAAAATCTTAAGGACATCGTCCTTTTCCGTAAATCCACGCAGATCCGCCTGTTCAACCAACTTAAAAAACGCCTCTAAAATAGCATTGATATCTTCGTCGGAATACTGGTAGCGGCGAAGGGTATTGCGCAGTTCTACCAAATTCAAATTCTTGCCGACGATTCCGACGTTTTGAAAATGCCGCTCAGCCGGCGCTGGCATTCGAACAGATTTCGAACTCAAACATCCAGTCAATAACAGCGATCCCGCGAGCAGCGGATTGAGAATAGCCCGCCGACCCAGTCCCTTCAAATAACGAACGAGCAAAATCAATGGCAGTGCGATCAAAAGCAGGATGGTTGCGGTCGACCCCCAAAATGCGGAAGATATTTGCTCGTTGATGATATGACGAACCATCTGCTCAGCTACTGGCGTCGGTGTAAAGGCGCTGATCTCGCTGTATTCTTCTAAAGATGACCGTACAACCTGAAAATTATTAATCCCGTTGGACTTAAGCGTCTGATCAACTGCCGCGACAAAAACATCCGTTCTGCCGATCTGTGGCTCCGGCAAAGCAAAATTTCTTCCTACGCCGCCCATCAGCACCAAGGGAAGATCCTCTCCGGAAAAGAATTGGTCTTGATAGGCCTTGATAAAGACGGCCAGGGCAGAACCCAATTCATGGCCAATATCCCGCACAAACCTGAGGGTCATTTGATCTCCCGCGTTGAATCGCTTGGTTACCTCTTTGAGGACCGCGTCGACCAGCTCAATGGCCTCGGCATCAAGTATTTGTAATTTCCAATCGATATTATGCAACGAGAGATTGTGGAACTTCTCATGCTCATCCGTTGTGATAAATCCTTTTGAATGACTATCCAGCTTGACATCTCCCATCATCCTTTTCACATAGCGTCGGGCCAAACCCGGGCCGCCAATCGCTTGACTTAAACGAACCTCATCTTCGGACATTTCCGGTACACTGCCGTCTTGGGTCGGGCGATATTTCCAGGCATACGGAAATTCACTATTTCGTATAACATGCCTACCGATTTGCCCCAATCCATTTTCAATCTCTAATTGACCATCCGCGGTTTGATATTTCGCCTGATTTGTCACGAAACCATTTGTTAATACCCCGGCGGCGATTCCAGAAGCTAAATTCACTCCGAGCCCATCTTTTTTCCCATACAACTTTCCGTCCGGTAAAACGTATTCGCTGATGGTCATGGCCAAGGCATCGGTGATGATCTCAACTTTAATACGATTGCCAAAGCGCTCTTCTAATTTCTTTGCTAATGGATAATTCTCGCTGGCACCAAAATATGTTCCGGAAACCGTGCCTTCCTGATAATTAACCGGGCCCGGCCAAGAAATACCGATTTCCGTGATCAATTCAACCGGCACCGAACGATGTTCCAATAACCGCCCAATTTCCTCAACAATGAGATCAACTATTTCACCCATAAACACTTCGCTGTCTAGGTTTGATCCAAACTTTCTGCGTTTCTCAGCGATACGATTCCGCCAATTGAATTTTCCAGTCGCGTCAATCCCCTGCTCCTTCGTTGCGATGCCTATGATAAATCGCGAACTTCCCGGATGAAAGGCGACGACTCGGTTAAGTTTTGGACGATCCGCGGGGAACTCCGGATAAACTTTAAAAAGCAGTGTTTCTTCCTTCGAATCGGCGATGATCTCATACTCTCCTAATGCCGCGGGGACAACCAAAGTATGCCCGACGATCAACGGTTCTCGGGTTCCATTTCGCGTATTTCTTAAAGTCACTTGTCCTTTCACCACCGTATAAACATGGAACCGGTCAGAAGTTTGATCCGATATTGTTAAGGGCGGCTTTTGAATTTCTTCGGCGGAAAATCCTCTTAACTTCAAGGCTTCAATGTGAAAATCAGGATGACCTTTGACAATAAACCGTTCTCCTTGACCGTCCGCAAATTCCTCGATCTTCTGCCAGGGAGCTTTTAGATAATTCACCAAATCTTTCCCGCGGAGCTGATCAAAATCAGCCGCTGTTAGCGCTTTGGCGTGGAGAGGACGACCGGAAGTATCCGACAGGCGATACGTTAAATCAGACGGATGTCCGATTTCTAAAGTTTTTATCCCGCCCTCTAAACAATGGACGGTCCCGGCCGGCACGGTGAAAGACTCCTCTGGCTGAGGGGGCACGACATTCAAATATTTCCGCAAGTCTTCACCATCGGCAACGGCATCTCTGAGCAGCTCCTCGGTGACCCCTGACTTCAGGCCAAGATAAAATGTGCTGCCTTTGTCAGCAGCAATGATAATGAACGTTTCGGCCTTTCCTTGATCCTTTTCGCTAAGCTGTCTGGCAATCTCGCCGCTGGGGTGAACATGGACCGACGTGATGCCCTGTCCGTCTAAAAACTTCAGGATAAAGGGAACTGTCCCACCATAATTCTCCATGACCGCGGTCCCGTAAAAGCCGTCTCCCAATCCAAGAGCTTCAATTTGATCAAGGGGAACATTCCCAAGTGTCCCGTTAATAATCCTCGATGGATTATCCGGATGGGTCGAGACTTCCCAGGACTCAGAAATATTAAAGTCGATTCGTCCTCTATCAATGCATTTGAGCAGATTAATCCACCGGCCTCCCCAAGGCTGGTCACGAAGGTAAGGACTCAATCTCACAAAATTGCTGATTAATTTTGTCTTATCATTTTCCGCGACAGTTGTTGGTAAAAGTGAAGCGGCAATGATTTTCTGATAACTGTCATCCGGGAAAAGTCCCAGGTTTCTGTTAAATCGTTCCATAAAATATTCCGATGCATGCACCCCAAATCCACCGTACATCATTTCCTTCGGCAGACCCTTTACGTCCGTCGGATGATCAAAAGAAATTTTGATCACACCCTTCATGTCCTTCATGACTTGATCATTACCGGCCGCGATATCCGCAGCCGTATAAAAGACATATGGAAGCGCGAGACCAAGATCAATAAGTCCATTTGTTTTCAAATCATCAATAACGTGCTGCTTTGTGGCTTCTGAAAATTTCAGTTGATCGTTATAAAAGACGTCAGGAATGATCCTTCCGGACTTAAAGAGATATTTTTGGGCCCCGTCATTCGCGTAAATGATCAAATTTTTTCTTAAACGCGGCTCGATCTTTTCAATGAAACCCCGCGTTTCTTCATCTTCAATATTTCGATCGATGATAACAATCAACAGCCGCGCTTTTCTCAACCAGGCGTTCACCTGTTCGGCCATATCGTCGGTAAATGTCCCTAAAACCGTCAATATGGTTCCCCGGAGAGCAGAAATCCAAACCGGATGCTCGCGGGACAATCCTTGGTGGATTCTTTCCAATATGTATTTGTTATAATCGCCTAGGGAATACGAACGCTCCACAAAGAACGCGAGCAAATGGCTGACTTGTAAAAGTAGAATGATCGCGTGGACGATCGGATGAGAAACGGCAAAGTTAACGATCCAGCCAACAATGACGACAATCAAATTAGCGACCATCCCGCCAAGCAGCGGCGAGCCGCGGATCCCGTTGACCCGGCCAAAATAAAGAACATCCCAAATTCCCGCGGATGGTTTATGGGGGGACTGTCCCCTTTTGGGGACTGTCCCCCATAAGATATGCCCCAACTCATGAATCGGGGTGACCAGAGTCACCATCAAAACGGTTCGAAGGATCGCGTTGAGAATGGGATATTCCTTCGCACCCAGCTGGGCCAGGGCCAAATGCGCCGGACCATTAAGGGGACTGTCCCCTGTTGGGGACTGTCCCCTGTTGCTTATGGTGCCGGATCGGCTGGCATGAACCAAATATGCTTTTGTTGATTGCAAAATTTTAGCGGCAACAAAATGGTCTCTTTCCCATGTCCATACCGTTCCATCTATGATTTCTTTGCCTATGACATCATCGAGTGAGATCGGCTGCAGCGGCCCGCCGATCAGGTTCCAGCCTTTAATCAGATTGACTTCAAAATCGGTCTCATCACCTTTCACAACCACATCGACCGCTGACCGATGCACATAAACCCAAAGACCTTGAAACGGTGTTAACATGGATTCGTCGCTGACATGAGCAAGCTTTCCATCAACCATACTCCAAACAAAACCAATCGCGCCGACCTGGGTCTTGAACTGGGCGACCGTCTTCCCTGAATCAGCCACCGCAAACGAAACCAAATGCCAGCCTGGGCTTATGTTGAAAGTCTGAGTCGCTTCATGCGGTGGCGGTGGTGGTGGATCATCATCCGCGTTCGCCTTGCGCGCGTCGCCCTGACTTAATACCACGGTCGTCCCCAACATCATGAAGAGTCTGGTTAAATGATGCCTCAGGGAAACAACAAACCAGAAAAATAGGATCACTGACATTGCTAAGAAAAACGTATTATTGGATGAGACCGTTTTCTCAAAGATTCGTTTGTCATTTAAGGGTATGGATTTTCGCGCATTGACACCCATCAACGAAAATGCTATATTCAAAACAAAAAAGAGGAGGTGATTAAAGATGTCCCGCAAATATGAATTTCCCGTGTTAATAGAAGAAGATGAGGATGGCGTCCTCATTGCTTCCGCTTTAGGCCTTCCTGGCTGCCACAGCCAAGCCAAAAATCTACCAACCTTACTTAAACGTATCAAAGAAGCGATCGCTTTATATATCGAGGAAACTAAAGAAATTCCCCACCATAAATTCGTTGGTCTCCAAGAAGTTGAAGTCACCGCATGAGACTGACCCCTCTTAAGCCCGTTGTCGTCATTAACATTCTTAAAAATCTCGGTTATCTGCCTGTTAGACAACGGGGGAGTCATATTTTTTTCCGACACCCCAATGGCCGAACCACAGTTGTTCCCTTCCACAAGGGTGAAGATATTTCCAAAGGGCTGCTGCATAAAATCTTGCAGGATATCGACACCGACTGGGAAAAATTCATTTCTCACAAATAACATCATCTTAAGAAGAACGAATATCAGCAATCCCCAAACCATGACGTGTTGAGCGGCCGCGGGCTGTTGAACTGTTCCGGCTTGACGGGCATAGACCCAATAACCTTCTCCTGGAATGAGCGAATGCACACTCACAAAATGCTGACCATCCCAAGCCCACACAACAAGAATGCTGTCGCCATGAATCAAGGTCTGCACCACGATAGGGTCTTTGGCGCCAGCACCGCCGAGATTCCAACCCGAATTCAAATTCATCGTGAATTGCGGCTCAACACCACGTAGCGAAATATTTTTTGCTGACAACACATAGACCCAATACCCTAGTCCTGGTACCAATGGTTTAGTCTCGTCGACAACAGCGATCATTCGCGGATTGACCGCGTCCCAGATCCAGACCTTGCCGACGACACCGGCTTTGGTTTTGAATTGAGCAACGGTCGTCTCGGTATCAAGGACACCAACCGAAATCAAGTTCCAGCCTTTTTTCAAAATGAGGTTCTGCGTTTCTTCATGCGGCGGCGGACCCGGCGGAAAATCAAGGGCGCGTACTGTTTGACCAAGAGTAAAAATCAACCCAAGCCTGGCCAATAATCGTATGGCCCAACTCGAAAATCTCCGTGAAGAACGACTCCACATTCTCAGAAAAGCCCCATCGCGCGGCGTACCGGCAACCCGGGTGAATCGAATTATTTTAACTTCCGGAATGGTGAGCGCCAGGACAGGACCGTTGAGTACTTTAGCGCGAATTATTTGAGAGACTGTTGTATGAAAGGATTCCCGGGGGACTGCTATCTCAATACATCTTAGGAAATCCTTTGCTAATGATTGAGGAATTGATTGCGCAAAGGAAAGATCAATGACCAGCAGAACTTGATGATTACTGATTCTAATTCCTGTAATTGGCTTCAGCGGCGGGGCCTGGGCATCAGGTAAAAGGGCTTGTAATAAATCATGCATAAAGTCCTGTACTTTATCTATCCTCTTAAACAAGGGTTTGCCGTCGGAAAATCCTTCTAACCGCAAATCAGCAAATTGTGGTTTTGACACACTCGTTTTGCTAGTCCGATGAGCTGTCAACAAG
>JAHFFS010000108.1 GCA_023247815.1 Candidatus Omnitrophota bacterium | reverse complement strand
AACGATTCTCCAACTCTCTTCCGTGCAAAAATATTTTGCCAGGGCCGCTTCAATCCGGATGTCTTTTTTCTTGTCATCCGCCATCGACGAGGTAAGCCAACTCACCGCGTCCATCGCGAAGGTATGCGAAGCCATATGTCCCAATTTGAGCGCGACACTTTCATGTTCGCCAATCGGCCCGCCCCACTGTTCGCGCTTGACCGCCCATTGCCGGGCCACGTGCAGACACCACTTGCCAATGCCAGTCGAAGCAGCTGGCAAAGTCAAACGGCCGGTATTCAAGGTCATCAACGCCAGTTTTAAACCCTCTCCCTCACCGAGGATAATATTTTCTTTCGGGATCTTGACATTGTTGAATCGAATCGAGCCGTTTTGAATCCCGTTCAATCCCATGAACTGACAGCGATGAAGAATTTCAAAGCCTGGGGTATTGGTCTCGACGATAAAGGCCGTAATCTGCTTTCTTTCTTTGCCGTTGATAATCTTGGGCGGTGTTACCGCCATCACCACAATCACCCCGGCGATCAGGCCATTGGTACACCACAATTTTTCGCCGTTGATCACGAAATTTTTTCCTTCATCGGTGGGGACCGCGGTCGTGGTCATGTTGCGCGGGTCAGAACCAGCACCCGGCTCGGTCAAAGCAAAGGCCGAGACTGTCCCTTCCGCGAACATCGGAAGATATTTTTTCTTTTGCTCTTCGGTACCGAATAATTTGAGCGGCTGCGGAACACCAATGCTTTGATGGGCGGAAAGCAAGACCGCGGTTGACCCGCAATAACTCGCCACCAAATGGATAGCGCGGTTGTAATTGTTTTGCCCTAAACCCAAACCGCCGTATTCTTTAGGGATTTTAATCGCGAAGGCCTTGATGCGGGCCAAGGCGCGCATCACGTCATCGGGGATGATGCCGGTTCGATCCACTTCATCCGGATCAAGGGTCTCGCGTAAAACTTTTTCCAACTGCGAGATGAACTGGTCCCCTTCTTTTTTATCTTCTTCGGACTGGACAGGAAAAGGATGGATCAAATCAAAATCAAGGACACCGTGAAACAATTTGAGGGCAAAACTGGGGTATTTCCATTCGGACTCGCGCTGGTCTTCAGCGAACTCTAAAGACTTTCGCTTAGCGTCACTGATACCTTTATCAAACATGTCCATGCTGCAACCCTTGTCTTTTAAATGCAATTGTTCACAACTTGTTTCAGTATAAAAAGATTTGGCGGGAAAATCAATGGTAGGTTTGACAATTTATTCTAAACGAAGAAAACCCAGCTGTGTAGCACCGTCAGGACCAGCCTCAAACCCCAACAAAAGCCGGATATTCACCGGCCGCACATCAATGATAACGGGGAAAATGGATCACAAATTTGTGACATCATCAACCACGGTAATGTTATAGATAATTGGCATCAAGCCATCCATCTGAAAACCTTCGAGCATTTGCGGGTCAAAAATAAAGTCTTCCAAAGGATTGCTTCCTTTGATTTGAAAATCCATTCCGGTTGTGTTCAAATCAACCCCTCCTTTTAAAGTCGGATTGTTGTCATCACTTAAGAAAAAATTATCCTTTTTCTCTTCTCTAACCCTGATCCGATTAAACGCCAGTGTCATTTTATATTTTAAAAATAGCCATTGTTTCAACCCCATTGAAGGGATCCGATCAAAATGCTTGCCTATTTTACTCAATGCCTGTAAAAAAATTAATAATGTTTTATAATCATTCTCAGGCATATGTGCCTTCTGGCGTTCCAGTAAAAAGAAAAACTCTTCAAAAGCCTCCTTATGGGTCATCTGCTTTGATAAGACATCATTCAATTCTTTCTCAAAATTTGTCATTCCCGAGCTTAGGCCGAAATGTTGCAACGCTTCATTCAATTTATTTGAATTCCTCTTGATGACCGCTTCCATGATTTGAAATAATGCCCTTCGCTGTTCAACTGCAACCTCACCATAACTTCCCAAATCAATCAAAACATCCCGTTCTTCCTCTGTAAAAAAAATATTCCCATCATGCAAATCCGCATGATAACGCCCTTCCATAAAGACTTGTGTAAAAAATTCGTCCAAAAAATGATAACTCTTGATGGCGCTCACGTCCTCAAGCGACCCTTTACTCGCATCGTGCCCTTCAATAAACTCTTCAACGATCAATAAGACCTCGCCATTATTTTTTTCTATTTCGGAAAGGACAACCGGCACCCGAAATAACGACTTTCTTTGCGAAAGCTGCTCATGAAATTTGATATTCGCTTGATATTCTCTCGCAAAATCTAATTGCAAACGGATCTCGTCCTTTGCGTTATCAATGGTCTCTTGGGAAACACCATATTTCTCAAATCGCTGGGTCATATATTGGGCAAGCCTATCATATATTTCTTCATCCTCGCGCAAATGCTTTAATACGGAAGGCCGCTTCACTTTAACAACAACAGTTTTATATTGCTTTCCATCCTTGAACAAGGGTTCCTTTAATTCCACTCTATAAACGACCTTGATCTTACCTTCGCCTCTCGCCTCCTTGACGGTCTTCACATTATTAAGCAGCCCATGGAAGGACAAAACCTTCATCAGCACTTCCTTTCCTAAAGGATCATGATCTGATCTCACTTGACCAATCTTTTCATTCAATCGTTTCCCTTTTTCCGGATCGCTTTCCATCTGTGCAAAAATGTTTCTTTGCGTTAACTGCTGCAGCAATTGAACGACATGGGGACCACTATGCTTAGCGATGGCAAGGATAACATCCCCTTTATCTTTAGAATCAGCAATGCTTGGTATCAAATCATTTAAAAAATCAATCCTTCTTATGGCACTATGATATTTGAATTTGATATTTACCAAATCCTTTATAACCTCATAAGACTCCTCATCAAAAAGCGCTTTAATCCTGCTTTCCATGATTTGATTTAATAATACCTCAAAATTCCCTTTCTTCACCTCGCCCAACCCTAACTGATAAGCCTTTTCAAAAGAGGGATGAACCGGATCAATAAGATCCTTTTCTATTGCTTCCAGTCTTGACCCAATCTGCTCCTTTTCCTTCTCATAATAGTCTCTTAGCGACTCTGTATCCACATTCTGTTCAATAAATTGATCGCAGACACTAAGCATGCTCGCAATCCGCCGTTCATAGAGTTTGGCTATCTTATCGAGTCCTGGCATAAGGAACTTAAGCAATGCCCTTTGTGCTTCAGACAGATTTTCTTGTTCAAAGCCCCCTTTGATCCAGATTTCCGTAATGTTGGGAAAACGGTATTGAAATTCGTTCTTCGTTAACATAACAAGTAGGCTATTAACTCTTTCTCGTTGATTCATCGACCTAAATTTAAACAAATAAGGGTGATTTGAAAATATTGTTTGAACAATTGATTCCCATGAGTATTCGACTAAAGAACCTGCAGTGGAATGTGGGCTAACAATTTTTTCCTTGTCTGTAACCTCTCGGTTAAAACCTTCAATATGCTCAAACGTTTCCATCTTCAACACCTCATTTTCCTTTATCTGCTGGTCATATTCGGTATTCATCGACTGCATTAAAATTACCAAACCGTCAAAGAATCGCTGGGTTAAAAACGGATACTGTTCTTGCAGACTGAGCAGGGCCTCTTCCTGTTTGATTTTTGCATAGTTCTCTTTTTTGAGATCGTAACCAACCAATTTGAAAACAACCTCTGCCATCTTTTGCCTGTGTAAATCAGAATCACACTCGTTCAAAATGTCGCCGGCCCTTTCACGTCTTACCTGCCAGATCGCAGATCGAGCAGCCTTTAAATCTTTCTCATCATAACTTTCTTGAAAAAATCCCTTCTCACCGATGAGCAATTCCTCCAAAAACGCCTTCCGCTCTGACGTTGTCAAATCCCAAAAATCATCCTGAAGGCTGTCCAATTGAATATGGTTAATACCCTCGATCCGCTTAATCCGTTTTGGTTTATATTGATTGTCCCGCGTGATCAGCCATACTAACAACTCTCGACGATCCTCGGTTGTAATGATATCTTTCAATGCCCTACAGATTTCCAGCAAACCAAAAGCTTGGTTCACCTCTTTTGCGTCATCTTCATAACTGTATTCTGTGGTCTTTTGAATGATCTCCTGATACTGTTCCGGCGACACATCATGCTGGTTAATGGCCTCATGGATAAAATCATCCTTTGCCTTTGAATAAAATCGAAAAAGATAATCAATCAAGCTCATATGCGAATCCAAATCCTGAAAAGCTGTAAGCTTACCATTGTTCTGTAATAATTTATAAATGAAACGGCCCAGCACAAACTTCTTCCCCTTTGATAAAAGCGGATACATCACATCACATGCTTCTAAAAGAAGCCGACTTTGATTTTCCGTCGGTATAAACTTAAAGATGTCTCTATTCATCGTAAAATCTTCGTAGAGTAGGTCCTTATCCGATTCGGAAAATCTGTATTTGTTATAATAATCTTTAAAGAATTGAAAATTTGCTTGCTCTTTAGAGTAAGTAACCCCTGTTATCGAACTCAAGAAGGAATAAAACATCTTCTTCAATTCATTATCTTTGATTTTTGATTCGCCGGGAAAATACTGATTCAATTCCGCAATTGTTTGCGTAAAGTCGTTGATTGTTTCAATATGATACAAACGGTTTCCCCACAACTTAAGACCTAACAACCATTTATACCTTGCTCCAATCCCTGCTGATAAAGGAATATCATAAACCGCATCAGAAAGGGAATCGCCTCTTTTTTGATAGTAATCCAGTCCCTTTATCGTATCAACGAGACTCAAGGAATGCCCATTCCCTTGAACCTTTATTGTCACATCTTCTTTCCAGTTGAGAGACTCAATAACTTTTAATACCTCTTTATCTTTAAAGTCCGTGTACGGATAAAGACCGGCAATACATTTTTCTCTCACCGATTGGTGCAGCATATGTTGATCCAAAAAAATCAAATCAGAGATATCAAACCTAATATCATTCCTTTTTATAAAATTTTTCATGATGTCTATTAAAAAAATCTTTCCGTGATAAGATCCTGCCGCCCAACTTTGAAGATTATATGCGAGATGCCACCCCCCCGTCCAATCTTTCAAAACGAGAGGAACAAATTCTGGTGCAAATACATAATTCACATCGGGAGGGACAACTCCATCCTTTCGAAGTTTATAAAAATCGGCATAAAATTTAAAAGGCACGTTATGCTTTTTATAAAAATAAGCAAGAATAAAGATGTCATGATAATCGCGGATTCGATCTAGATTACCGCGATAACGCAACAACTTCTGGTTTTTATTCTTGTCAATATATGTTTTGATGACATTCGCGATCCTTAAATAATCATCCGCGTCAGCCTGCTCTAAAACGGCACCATCATGTTTGATCAATTCTTGATAATCCAAGAGGACCCCTTGATTCAATAAACCTTCGATTTCTTTGACCACATCATCAATCCCCTTGGGGTCTTGATATGGTCGATCTAACTCATAAAGTTGTGTTGTCACTTCGGCATATAAAGAATATTTAATGCCATCGTAATCTTCCATAACATGGTGTGTTCC
>JAHFFS010000107.1 GCA_023247815.1 Candidatus Omnitrophota bacterium | reverse complement strand
TTATCTTGTCAATAGATACATCCCGGTTGATTTTGCGAATAATCAATTTTTTCAGCATGGCGATCGAAATAATTACCGTCGAGAGCTGCTGGCATCCTTGATCGGCCAAGGGCGGGTGAATGGCGCTGAGGTGCGCCGCTTGTCGCCGAATGAAATCACTCAGATTGATTTCCTTGCCAGCCAATCTCCCGAGGAATTGAGCAATTTTTATCTCGTCCGTCTTCTCGTGGATGTCGTTAAAGAAGACCTGACACATCCGGACGAGAAACAAGCCCGCAGCGCTTTATTGGTTTTTGAGACGCTTGTTCGCAAATTTGATGTTCATCCCTTTAATCAGACTCAGGTCGATGGAGTTCCGGTGATCTTCGACTATGATGTTGCCTTTCATGAACAGTTTCGACAGGATATTTCATTTTTCCTTTTCATTTACCGTACAAGTTTAGATGCAGGACTTTTCCCCATGGCTCTTCGCCCGCAGGCGGCCGCGATCGACGTCAAAGGACTGTCTTTGGAAGATTATGATATGGATCAGATCAATCGATCGATTCAAGAGTTCCAAAACCTCGATTTCGCACACTTGGTGGCTTTAGCTGGTTACACGGGTCAGGAAGCACTCACGATGACTCAATATCTGCGGACAACCGGCGCCAATCTGCATGGCGATGTAGAGCAGCTTTTGCAATTCTTGACCCGCAGCAATGTAATTTTACCTAACCCGCCAGTGACACTTAAGGCCATCGGCACTGAGTATAACGTGGTAGATGAAGAGGCCCGCCAAACCGCGGTCAGTGAGGCCCGCGCTCAAGGCAAGGTCACGGCTTTGACTCAGGTCATTTTTGACGGAAAGTCAGTGCTTGAAATCGTTCAAGAATTTGTTAAGGTGGCGGCTACCGTCCCTGGCCCCGACGAGGAAGGTTTGCTTAAGATTGAATTAGCCCTGCAGGATAAAACAGTTGATCAAGCAGATTTGCCGGAACAATATCAGGATCGTTATACCAGCGCCCGTATTGATTATGAACAAGTGGAACTGTCTGGTAACGCGGTTGGTTTTCCGACGGTCAGCGACGGGGCGAAGAAACGGGGTCCGGCCGCGTTTTCAGAGTACGTTGAGGAAAATGGCGAGCTGGTGCTTAAAGTTTATCTGACCAAAGGTCTGGTGGACGACAATCTCAACGCGAACAGCTTGATCATCATCGCCCAGGCGCTCAAGCATGAACTGGACGAACAGATTTTAGGATTGCAACACCTTGAGGCGGTCGTACGAGAAGCTGACTTGGAAGGCACATCTGGCTTGTCGAGCCTCGGCGGATATCTTTTGCGCCAGTCATTGGGTCAAACCGTAGAAGAGCATAACAATTATCTCGTTGCTCTGATCAACAATACTGAAAATAAAATCACGGAAATTGAGCAAGCGCTTTTACGGGGAGAGATCTCGGAAATGGTCCGCAACCGTGCGATTGTCATTGCCCTGGATGTGAAGCAGGAGGCTGAAGCCATATTGGCCGCAAAGGGAATTGTGCTTGAATCCGGTAAGCCCGCCCTGCTTCCCATCACCGCGGATGAACAGACCATTTTTACAGTCGTCCAGACCGAAATGACCAAAGGGACTTTGGATGATGAGGCCTTTGCTCGACGGGCCGTGGCCCTGGCGGTGGTGTATGGTGAAGATTGGTTTTTGGCTGGAATTGAAGAGCACGAGGACTTAGCGCAGCGTTTTTATAGCGGCCCGATTCAGGGAAAGTTGTGGAATTTGGCGATGAGTAATAGTGATCTTGCCTTGATCCGGCAGTTGAGCGGATTGAGTACAACAGACGTGACTGATCAAGCGATCCAACAGCGTTGGGAGGCTGTCAGCAGACGTTTGTATGATTTGTATATGATGAACAATGAACCATTTTTCTTAATCGCGGTCAACCTCTGGATTGAAGAGGGTAAGACAGAATTGGAGAAAACGTTTCGCCGACAGCCGAATCTGGTTGCGACTTACCAGGCAAAGCTGGAAGATGTTCGTCGTCTGGTTTTTGAAGGAGCGTTGAGCGGCGCGATCAATATTTTGATCAATGACCTTCCCAGAGAAACCCAACGGCAGGGAACTATGTTGCACCAGCTCAAACTGGCTTTGGAGCAGAAGCGGTTTGAACGCCGCCGTTATATCCCTGACTGGCTGGCCCAGGTCCAAGCGCATCTCGATAATGATGAACTAAGCGAAGCCAATGCCCGTCTGCAGGATATCTTTGATATCAATCCGGGTGAGCAAGGAGCGGTTAGCTTGCGGGACGCGTTGAGAGAAAAGGTCAAAGACCGGCTGACGAGTTTAAGCGCGGCCTGGCAAGGCGTTGATCTGGTCTCAAGGCCAAGAGAAGAATTGCAAAGCGCAGCTCAGCAGTTGAATGATCTTTTGGTTATGGTTGAAGGGATCAGTGATCCAGCGGTGAGCGCGGCGCGATCATTAGCCGCAAGCATCAATGACGCGGTTTGCGTGCAAATTTATGCGCAAGCGCAGACGGAGTTTATTGAAGGCCGCTATGATGATGCTTATCACCAAGGTTTGGAAATATTAGATCTGCAGGCTGGTCAGCCACAGACGCCAAATGCGTTTTATGTGAAGTATCCACAGCTCGTCAGCATCGTTCTTCATCAGTACGATCAGCGCAGTCCCGAGGAAAGAAATTTATTACAAAGGTATTTTGCGGTTAACACGACAAATCATGTGTTGACGATCATCGGAGTCGATATTCTGGATATTTTGAAACAGGATGCCTCACAATGGGACGCACTGAAAAAATTTATTGACGCCTTACCGGATGGATTTGTTTCTCCTCAGGAAAAGACCAGGATCATCTGGCGATGGATCACCAGCCTTAATCTCCAGCAATTGAATCAAGCGTTAGGAGATATCAATCAATTGGTTCCTCTTTTTACCGCCCAGTTGCCGCGCCTGCTGACAACGAACACAGAGGCAGAAGAAGTGCTGCGGATTTTTAAAGTGGTGGACTTGCCAACAAGTATCGTAACCGCTTTATGGGAAAGCCATAATCGCTACGCGGCTTCAGGCGTTAGGTATCTTCAGCCAGTGCAGGATGTGGTTTTTAGCTACGCAAGAGATGAAGTTTTCAAGCGGTTGAGAGGCATGATCGAAGAAGTTGAAGTGGATGGTAAAAGGGTTAAACAGATCAGTTGGCAGGGAGTTGAAGATTTTCTGGAAATGATCGCTACAAGCAAAAGCGAAAACGATCAAGTTGAATCTTTGATAGGGAATATTAATCATTTGGCCGCTACAGGAAGAATGGTGAAGGATTTTCAAAATGCCCAGGAACAAGTTATGAGCCCTCAAGACGCCCAACAACAGCTGATTGCGTTCTTTCAACAGTATCAACCCAGCGAACATGTCAGAAATGCACAAATTATTCAGCACTATCTTGATAATGTTCTCTGGATGTTGCATCTTAACTCAAATGATCTGCAGTATTTGGATCAAACTGTTGGAACGATTATGAATTACAGGGGAATATCTCCGGCCACAAAGGTTCGGGATTATAAGATGGCTATTAATAAATTCAAAAGAGATAATGCCCTGTTCAGATTAAAAGGGAGTCAAGCTAATGAATCGCAGTTGCGTTTAGCATATCAGATGTTAAAGCAGGTTGTAGACGATAAGACCAGTGATTTAAAGAGTGATCGGTTTGCGGTTAATGCAGATTCGTTCAGGATCATGACCGAGGTTTTTGGTTTTGAACAGAATCTCGGTCCATTGTTGGCTGTACAATTACCAACGGGAACTGTCATTGTCCATGACAATTTAACTTCAGTTTTTAAAGATGAGTTTTTAACACAAGAACGGCCAGGGGCATGGGAATTTTATCAAATTGGAGATAATGATTACAGCAAACTGTATAAAGATGAGAACAATACCCAAGCCTTTTATGATGGCCAGGGCAATTTTGTCCGTGCTCTCCAGGGGATCAATGTCTTTACCGCTGAAGATTTCATCACAAGACCAGTGGAGTCTTTACGGGCTTTGCATGAGATCATGCAGAAAGAGCCGCAAGGTTTTAATCCTCGATTTAGGGTGGGCGATAAAATTTATTTTGTGGCGCAGACCCGTGGCGGCATCATCATTTGGCAGCGGGTAGGGAATGCTGTTACAGGCAAACAATATATCCGTAATAACAATTACGTCGAGGAAAATGCCCGCGGCAATGTTCCTAGATTTGAAGCCTTAGGCAAGGATAAAAATAAAACCGCCGTTGAACTACTGACGGAAATCAACGATAGTCTGACGACCACGGAACCGAAATGGGACCAGGCGAAGGACGCGGAATACCGGGATTATCTGCGTAGTCTGGGAGGAAACATCCGAGTCTTGGCAGAAGCGCTGGCGGCGCGGGGAATAACTTTGAAATTTTTTAATAATGTCAGCGCTCTCGGGTTTTGGGAGAGTGACACGGTGACCTGGCTTAACGATTGGTTGATCACCCGTCATCAGCGTGCGCCACCAGGTTCGCTTGAGCAAAAAGCGCTGGAGGTCATGATCGAGGCACTCTTGACCCACCAGGCACATCATTCTTCATCCGCCTTGACGTTGGCCGAACAGTTTCAGGAAGAAGTTGAAGCGGTCTTAGCCGAAGTCGAGGTCTATCAGAGGGCGTTTACAAATAATCCTGATCTACGTTTTGAAATTTTGCGTTTGCTCAATGAAGATTTTTCTCTGGATGATATCGTGATCGATGAATTGCCGATCATGCAGGGGATTGTCGCTTATGCGTTGGAATATACTGAGTTTGTGTCCCAATATTATCAAGAGTTTTCTTTCTTTAATAATCGGATCCTTCATCCCACCTATATGGCCTACGCGATGTCCATTGAGCAGCAAGTCAATCCAGACAACAAACCACTGGTTGCTCTCTACGGCGGAGCTGGCGAAGACTTGTCCAATTTCCTTTTGAGTACCAATACGACAGACGGGATCATGGTTGATGATATTGTACTGGATATCAACTCCTTAGAGGAAGCGATCAACTCTTTACCCAAGGGAGAGAACCTTTCCTTAACAATCGATGATCAAAGGAGTATTGATTACCTTCATGTCATCACTAAGAGGCGAAGCGGATTTGGGTCGGGTCTAGAAACAACCAACTATCACAAACGCATTATCCTCGAGCTAAAGGCCATGGGGGTTAAGGATGTGGCGTTCCGCCGGGTTCAGGCCGAAGGCGGGGTGGGTCGTGAATACGGCCGGATCACATTTAAATGGACTTATCCGGGAACAAACGAAGAAAAAGAATATACGATTACATTTATTGACGGAACCGATATCACTGATCCCAGCCATTACCCGGCCTTGCTCGAGGAGAAATTGAATAAAGGAATCGACATCTATTATCAGCACGCTCCTTACACCATCTCAAGCCAATATTCGCGGTTTATGCCTCGGATCAGTATAGCCCTCCGTTCCGGCGGGTTCAGTGTGACGGACGACCGCGACGGATCGTTTCAGCTCCATGATCCGCAGGTTTATTTGGAATCTGATCGGTTTGTGTATTCATTGCCGCAGGAAAATGAATCACCGGAAATGCTGTGGTGGGGGAGCTTGACACCGGCATTTCGATACTTTGGCCGCGAATACGGCTGGCGCGAACGGATCCGCCAGAAATTTTGGGATAAAAATAATATTGACAGCATTGTTGATTTTATCAAGGCCGAAG
>JAHFFS010000106.1 GCA_023247815.1 Candidatus Omnitrophota bacterium | reverse complement strand
TGATGATTTGGAGCGGCCCATTTTCGAGGCCGGGCCTTCCACACCCGTCGAGATTCTGGGATTGCCTGGAGTGCCCGAGGCCGGTGAAATGTTTTATGTGGTGAAAGATGAAAAGCAGGCCAAGGAAATCACGGGAAAGCGGCAGGAGAAACTGAAAGACCAAAAAATGGGTGCCTACAAAAAGATGATCACCCTGGAAGATATTTATACCCGCATCCAAGAAGGGAAATTGAAGGAATTGAGCATCATCATCAAAGCGGATGTGCAGGGGTCACTTGAGGCCCTCAAAGATTCTTTGGAAAAGATCCCTAGCGACGAGGTTAAACTCAAATTGATCCACGGCGGGATCGGTGATGTCAACGCCTCCGACGTGATTTTGGCCAATGCCTCTTCGGCGATTATCATTGCCTTTCATGTCGATGTCGATCATCGGGCTGGGCAGGAAATGGAAAAGCAACCCGTGGATGTCCGTCAATACCGCATCATTTATGATGCCGTCAACGACGTGCGTAAGGCCATGGAAGGTCTGCTTGATCCCACTAAAAAACGTAAATTTTTGGCAAAAGTTGAAGTGCGCCAGGTTTTCAAGTTGAGCAAGTCTGGTATTGTGGCCGGCTGTTTTGTCGCCAAGGGAAAAATCACTAGGAAGGCCCGTGTCGACGTGAAACGCAACGGCGAAGTTGTTTTTAATGGCACGGTTTCTTCGGTGAAACGTTTTAAAGACGACGTGAAAGAAGTTTTGGAAGGGTTTGAATGCGGGATCACCATCGATAAGTTCAATGCCTTTGAACCCGGCGACATTTTGGAGGCTTACGAAGAGGAAACGATTGCCAGAACGTTGCAGGTCGTGAGTAGTGAAAAGCAGGTAGTAAAAGTAAGTAAATAGGGTCTATCCCTCGATCCGGTACAAATGATCCGCGATGTTCTCATAACCGCATGATGCCAGAACAACGAGCAACTCCAGCCTTGAAGAAAAATAATCCAAAAGAAAAACGTGTTTTCAGTGCCATGCGCCCGACGGGCAAGCTGCATTTGGGCCACTGGGTGGGTGCTCTACAAAGTTGGCTCTTGCTTCAGGAGCAGCATGAATGCATTTTCAGCATTGTGGACTGGCACGCCTATATGGGGGAGTATGAGCAGAGTTACGAGATATCGGATCATATCATCGATATGGCCGCGGACTGGCTCGCTTGCGGGATCGATCCGGACCGCTCGGTCCTTTTTGTCCAATCGGAAGTTCCTGAACACCTCGAACTTTATATGATCCTGTCCTGCATCACCCCGCTTGGCTGGTTGGAACGAAATCCAACGTATAAGGAACAGTTAAGAGAAATCAAGTCTCGGGATTTGCAGACCTTTGGATTTTTAGGATATCCGGTTCTTCAGGCCGCTGATATTTTGCTTTATAAGGCCAATGTCGTCCCGATTGGCGAAGATCAACTTCCGCATTTGGAATTGTCCCGTGAGATTGCCCGACGGTTTAACAGCATTTACAAGACGGATATTTTTCCGGATTGCGAACCGGTCCTCACCAAGACGCCGCGGCTTTTGGGCGTCGATGGCCGTAAGATGAGTAAGAGCTATGACAACGCGATCAATCTCGCTGATTCTCCACACGACATCCAGAAAAAAGTCAGCCGCATGTTTACTGATCCCAAGCGGATCAAAATAACCGATCATGGTCACCCTGAGGCCTGCAATGTCTACAGCTATTATCAGGTTTTTGCCCAACAAGAGTCCAAGGCCGTGTATGATTGGTGCACAGGTGCAAAAAAGGGGTGTACCGAGTGCAAGGCTTTTCTCGCGCAATCGATTCTGATGCAACTCGCTCCCTTACAGGAAAAAAGAGAAACATTAATGAAGAACAAAGACCGGATCCGTGATATTTTAAATATGGGGCGGAAGAAGGCCCAGGCCATAGCCCGTCAAACGTTGGCGGAAATCAAAGAAATCATTTTTTAACCCACTTACCCATGAGTTATAAATTGCAACTTGATATTTTTGAAGGCCCGCTCGATCTTCTGCTGTATTTGATCAAGAAGAATGATCTTGATATTTACGATATCCCGATTGTCAAAGTCACTGAGCAGTACATGCAGCACATTGAGATGATGAAGCTGTTGGATTTGGAAGTTGTGGGGGATTTTTTGGTGATGGCCGCCACCCTCATCCAAATCAAATCGAGGATGTTGCTCCCGCCGGACCCGAGCGAACAGGAAGACGCGCAATTGGACCCGAGAGAAGAGCTGGTGAAACGGTTGCTTGAATACAAAGTTTACAAAGAAGTCGCCGAAGAGCTGAAGGTGCGGGCGGCACAATGGCAGAATTATTTTCCCCGCAATCCCGACGAGGAAAAGATGCAGGAGATCAAAGCCGATGCCACGGAAATCCATTTTGAGGCCAATCTTTTCGATCTCATCAACGCCTTTACCAAAGCGCTCAAGCGGTTTGCCGACAATCCGATTCATGAGGTGATGCATGAAGAATTTACCGTTGAAGATAAGATCCATGAAATCCTGCATCAGATGCTCAAACGTCCGCGGATGATGATTTCGGAATTTTTCGCCACGGCCCGCAGTAAAACTGAAATGGTTGTCTTATTCATGGCTATGCTCGAGTTGATCCGTTTGAAAGAAATCAAGGTTGTGCAAAAGCGCCAGTTTGCCGATATCGAAGTCATGCAAAATAAGGAAAAGATGTCGGCCGTAACCGAAGAATGATGGAAGAACGCCGTAAGTTGGTATTCAATCAGGAGTCCGAAGAAGACAAAATCGTCAGCCTTTCTTTGCGTCCTTCCCGGCTGGCCGAGTTCATTGGTCAGAAAGATCTCGTTGAAAATCTCAAAGTGGCACTCACCGCCGCGAAACAGCGCAACGAACCCTTGGAACACATGCTTTTTTCCGGCCCACCCGGGCTGGGTAAGACCTCTTTAGCGTACATCATTTCCCACGAGATGGGTTCACGCATCACCATCACTTCGGGGCCTGCCATTGAACGGGCCGGGGACTTGATTGGCATCTTGACGAATCTGGAACAGGGCGACATCTTGTTCATCGACGAGATCCATCGTCTGTCAAAAACCGTGGAAGAATTTTTATATCCGGCCATGGAAAACTTCAAGATCGATTTCATCGTTGATAAAGGCCCTTACGCGCGGACCATCAACTTCAATCTCAAACCGTTCACCATCATCGGCGCCACGACCCGCAGCGGTCTGTTGGCTTCACCGCTCCGTGACCGGTTTGGGATTTTTCACCATTTGGATTTTTATTCTCCGGAGGATTTGAGCGTGATTGTCCAGCATTCCGCGCAAAAGCTCAGTGTCGATTTGGACCCTGACGCGGCGGCGGAGATCGCCCAGCGAGCCCGCGGGACACCGCGGATCGCGAACCGGCTTTTGCGACGGGTCAGGGATTATTCCCAGGTCAAAACCAAGACCGCGAAAATTTCCAAGGCGGTTGTGGTGCAGGCCATGCTGTCGCTGGGGATTGACACCGAAGGGCTTGATGACGTTGATCGCCGGATCCTCAAGGTGATCCAAGAACATTACAAAGGTGGCCCGGTTGGGATCGAGGCCCTGGCGGCGACTTTGAATGAAGAAGTTGATACAATCGTCGACGTGGTGGAACCATTTTTACTCAAACGTGGGTTTCTGAAGCGGACCGCCCGCGGCCGGGAAATCACGGAACGGGCTTTAGCGCATCTTAATATTTCTTTAGCCAGCCGGGTCGCCCCGTCGGAATTATTTTCAAAAGGGCAATGATGGCCGAGCTTGGGAAAATGTTGTTGGTGGCAGGAGGCCTGTTAGCGGCCTTGGGACTGCTTTTTTTGGTTCTCAATAAATTTCCTGGAGGATGGAGGGTGCCGGGAGACATTTTTATCAAGAAGGAAAATTTCAATTTCTATTTCCCCTTAGGGACCTGCATTTTTTTAAGTCTGTTGTTGAGTTTGATTTTTCAGTTTTTTCATCGTCGATAATTAAAATGACCATGCGTTCCAAACTGTTTCAACGAATCTGTAGGTTTCTGCTTTTTATTTTTATCGTGTTATATTCTTCGCGACTCGTTATGGGGGACGAGCTTTTACGACCGGTTTTGGTCCGCGTTGCTGTTTTGCAAAACGTAGCGGAGGTCAAACTCAATATCCGGGGACGGGCTGACATCATGGATGTTAACAGCGGACAGTTGCTGGATCAGGCCGGCCGTGCCAGCCTTCTCACTGTTAAAGTGAATGATCAAGGAGCTCTTGTCTTTGGCGATCGGATATTTTCCACAAATCATATCCGGATTCATCCTGACCGGGATTTGAAGTTGTCCATCGCTGGGAAAGAGCGGATGTATCGAGGAGACATTGATTTGCGTAAGACTGAAGACAATAAGCTGTTGGTGATCAATGTTTTGGATTTGGAAGAATACATTCGTGGAGTGCTCTATCATGAAGTTTCCCATCGTTGGCCCATGGCGGCCTTAAAAGCGCAGGCGGTGGCCGCGCGCTCTTACGGCCTTTATCAAATTCAAAACAATTCGGCTAAGCCTTTTGATGTGACCAATGATGTTTATTCCCAGGTTTACGGCGGGCGGTTGTCGGAACGCTATCGGACAAATTTGGCCGTCAGTGAAACAAGGGGAGAGGTCATGCTCTATCAAAACAAAGTACTGCCCGCGTACTATTCTTCCAATTGCGGCGATTATACCGAAGACAGCCGCGAGGTCTGGAATTCGCAAGAGTTGATCCCACCTTTGCAAGGCGGTCGCTGCATTTACAGCCGTTTTGCCCCGCATTATAACTGGAAGAAAAATATGCGTCTGGCCGATATTCAAGAAATTTTAAACGCGAACGGCTACGCGTTGGGGACAATCAAAGAGATCAATGTCGTTGAACGCAACAACAGTCATCGCGTCCGGACCCTTGTTTTCATTACCAGCGACGGAAAAGAAACGCAAATCACCGGGAAAAGATTTCGTGAAATCATGGGCGCGAATTTGATTAAAAGCAACAACTATGAGGTCGTAATGAAAGGGTATTATTGCGATTTCTTAGGCAAAGGGTGGGGGCATGGGGTTGGGATGTCGCAATGGGGGGCGTATGTCATGTCACGGCACCGGTTTCGTTACCAGGACATTCTTCTCTACTACTACCCGGGTGTGAATTTCGTGGATGATCAAACGCTGGAGTAGTCCTTAATGCGGCCCACCGAATTAGCATTCTATGATTATCAGCTTCCGGATGGTTTGATTGCCCAGACGCCCCTAAAGTCACGGCAAGACGCGCGCTTGTTGATTGTTGACCGCAAGGCCAAAAGTCTCCGTCATGATCAATTTAAGAATTTAGCTCAGTATCTTCCTCCGTCGAGCTTTTTGGTGCTGAATAACAGCAAGGTGGTCCCGGCGCGTTTATTGGGAACGAAGTCCCGCACCGGTGGTAAGGTGGAAATCCTTTTGTTGAAACGCCGCTCTCGGCCGGATACCTATGAAGCGTTGCTGCGTCCTTTTCGTAGAATCCAACCCGGTGAGGAGATCATTTTTAGTAACAGTTCGTTGCGGGCTACGGTTATTGATCCACAACAGCGTCTCATTCGATTCAACCGGAAAGATGTGACCAGCGATCTTAAGAAAATTGGGCACATGCCGCTTCCTCCGTATATCAAACGGGCGGATGATTCACAAGATCGGGAATTTTATCAAACTGTTTACGCCCGCTATGCCGGATCCGTTGCCGCTCCGACGGCAG
>JAHFFS010000105.1 GCA_023247815.1 Candidatus Omnitrophota bacterium | reverse complement strand
GAAGGCGGGGATTTAAACGCGGTTTTAGCGGCCGTCAGCCGGATTTTTGATTCCACCGGTAAAGAATCCCCGGCGCAGATTATCCTGACCTGGCAGAAAATAAGGTATGGCGCTCGATCTTTAGCTGCGGATGTGTTTAATCGGGTCTTCGCGAACCCCGAGCCATTTGGTCTGTATTATATTTTTAGTGATGCGGTTCGTAGCAAAAGCATTTCGACCCTTGAATTGGAAACAGCTTTACAAACCTATAAAAATGAAAAAGAAGAGGTAGGAGTTATCCCGGTCCTTAACATTGAAGACGCCCATCGCATCGTTGGCCGGATTTTGGTCAATAAAATCGTGGATCAGGCTGTCATATGGCGGCACACCCATCAATTGATTGGAAATTCGTTGTCGTATATCATCCCGGAAACCCCGTCGTTAAGAGCGCAGTTCCTCGCACCCTGGGTTGAGGTTTACGCGAAAGGGGACATGGATGCTACGGCCATAGCAAAGTATTTGCGGGCACTGGAAGTCAAAAATAGTCCTGCCGAGATATCGCAAGACAATGAGTTCATCGATCAATACATCAACGCTTTGCCGCAGGGTGCTAAGCAGGAGCTTGAGCCCGAAGTCAAACAGCAGATTTTAAATATTTTAAGCCAAGGAAAAATACCGGATGGATTAGACATCAATGAGGCGATCAGAAATTTTGCCATGACCGATATCTTAAACCGGTTTAACAGCGCGAAAATCATTGTCGTTGACACCAGACCGAATGACGGATCGTGGGAAAGTCCGGGGTTTTTAACCGGCACGGATCTGTCCGGGAAAATGGTGTTAGCCCATCTTCCGCTCAACAGTCTTAATCCCAACAATCCTTTGACCATTTACGTCACCAAGAAATTTATGAGTGATCCAACCTTCACGCCGTATCAGATCGCGCAAGCTTTTGTTAAAGCGATTGCCGATCTTTTCCTTCCCGTTAACGCGCAGCAGGTCAGCGTGATCTTAAGAGGATTCAACAGCCCAGAAACGCGTAATGATCCGATCAGTGATTTTGATAAAGCGGTGGTGGATGGCTATGCCCAAGGTGTTCGTCAAGGTTCTTTGGCCGGCGCAAAGGCTTTAGTCAATCTGCTGAAACCGCGAGTTAATGGTTCCGCGTATTTCTTTTATCAATATACTCAGGCGGCCATGACCGGATTACTGAATGACCCTTCGACCCGACAGATGCTGCTGATGGCCTTTATCGATATTTATAGCGATGGGGACAGCAAAATTTTTGCCCAGTTGATTGAGGTTGATGACGAGCAGATGGCGAGCGCTCTCAATGGCGGGGATGTGGGTGAAGAGGTTACCAATGCGGTCCTCATCTATTTCGAATTTGTACAGACGATGGCTTCCCATCGGGAGCATCTGCAGCAACTCATCAGAGAAACAACCGAACAAGGTTCCCCAGAGGTTTTTGCCGACGAGCTTGGGATACCGGTCAGTGAATTGGTCGCCGCCATTACCAGAAATCTCGTCGCGGACAATCTTTTTTACCTCATGGCCGCCAAATGGGATTGGCAGGGAGCGCAGCTGATCGAGTTGTCGCTCAAACTCCGTGGCGAGGCGCTTAAGCCCCATGATTATCTGCAAATCAGTTTACTGAAAAAGGGAGAGAGTATCACGCAATTGATCAATGATCTGCAACAGGTTAATCCGAATGTGAATGTGGGTGATATTGTCCTGATGCTGCACGGCCTGCTTCCGATCAATTCCGATCTGTTTAGAGACGCGGGAATCATCATGACCAAGAAATCGTTGGGTACAGAGTATAACAGCGATGATTTGACGGCGATGAGTAGCCGGGTGGATCAGGCCGAGGCAGCGGGCAAGGTGCGGTCTCTTGGAAACGACGACACCATCATGGACGCGATTCAAACGCGGATCGCTTCCCGCGCGCCCCGACTGGCAGGCCAGCCCGATACCATCGATTCCGAATGGCAGGAATTATTGGATGTGCTGAAGAATTTAGAAGTCCCGCAGAATCGTTTACCGAAGGCTTATCAAAATCATCAAAAAGCCCTTGTTGATATTGCGGTGGTTGACTTAGACGGAAACAGCATCTTTCCGACGGTGAGTGCAGGAGCAAAGAATCGAGGCCCGGTGATTTTCTCCGAATATCAAGTGGATGCCAATGGTGATTTGGTCCTGCGGATTTCGATGTCCAAGAAATTTTACGACGACAGTATCGCCAGTAATCAGATAGTCAACATCGTTGCGGGGATCAAACACGAATTAGACCGCCAGGTTTTAGGCTACGACCATTTGCAGGCGGTCCTGCGGGAAGCGGATTTGGAGGACGGTGATCAGCTTCTCTCCAGCTTAACCGCATACACTTTACAGCGGCAGACACCAGAAACACAAACGGCGTATCTGGTTTATTTAACCGAACTGATCGACAATACCGAAACTAAGAAGAATGAATTGAGGGAAGCTTTTGTCATCGGCGTGATCAGCGAAGAGGAGCGCGATAAGGCCATAAAATTAGCTGATGAAGTTTATACAGCCGCGCTTAGAGAACAAACGGCCATCATTGATCAATTATCTCAAGGCGGATTTACTGATGAGGAACGCGACATCATCTTAAGACAGATCCCTACTACGCAAAAAAGACTACGATTTTTACGGTTGTCTTATGGATTCACATTAAAACAACTCAGTGATCGTACCAAAGCAATCAGTCCTCCGGGGATGTCTCTTGCCAAGGTCCAAAAGCTGGAGAGTAATCAAGAATTAACGGGTAATGATGTCCTTATCCTTGCAAAAGTTTATGGGATTGAGGATCCAGCGCTGATTATTACCGGTAAATTTCTGGAAGAGGCTATCCAGGATACGCTTTTGTCCCCCATTGCCGAACGGTTACGGTTAATGCGACGGGTTCGTGGGTTAAGTCAGCCGAATCTGGACGCGGCGATCGGTGAGATTTCTGGGACGACATCAAGATGGGAAGACCCTAAAGTATCGCCATCCAGATTTGATCCTAAATTCATAGTGAAATTTGCCAGGGCTCTTAATGTGGAGGCATCAGTTTTGTATCTTAAAGAGCCTTTAGCTAGTGTGCTTGCCAAAACTCAATCGATTGGTGAACGATTACGAATTGTCCGGATCGTCAGCGGCTATACGCAAGATGACCTGGGAAATCTTTTAGGTGTTAGTCAATCGACCATTGGGTATTGGGAATTAGGGGAACATACTCCCAGCGTGACAATCGAATCCAATGGTCCACTGACAATGATTCGTGATCAAAATGGCCGGATGCGTTTGATCCACTATGTGTTTGTTGGTAATGATGGCAAGGTCAAGGAAGGAAATATCATTCTTGAATACGATGAGAACGGATCGATCATCAGTTATAAAGGAGAAAATTTAAGTAAAGAAGTGGTTTATCAGGTTGCGGTGACTATGGGATGGGATGGGAATCAAAGAGCTGAATTAGCTAATGCGATCCCCCGCGGGGCGTATGGCGCGAGTGTTGAACTTTATTTTATGGCGATGGATGAGGCTGGCAGCGTCGAGGCCTTTGCCCAACGGCTTGGCAAAGATCCGGCAAGCATGCGGATGTTTACCGATGGAACCGTCACTGATCCAGAAGAATTTAAGGTGATTGTTCGAGAGATCATTACAACGCAGACCGGCCGTGAGGCGGTTCGTCTTCGCTTGGTCCGACAGCTTGGATCTGATCTGTCGTTGCCAGCAGTACGGGTGTATGACAAAGATCAAAAATGGATCGATGTCACTTTTGGCAACTATGATCCGCAGAGGTTTGCCGCCTTGAATCAGGTGACGTTGAGAGGTGTGTTTACCGATGAGAATGGAGAATTGCGGATTGGGCTTAATGAAAACGATCCAGCGTGGATAACTATGCCTGAGTATCCTCGAAGAGAAGTTGAGGTGAACGTATTGGGGGGAAAAGTTGTATTGGCCCGCATTTTGAGTCCAACCGGTGCGGTTTTTGAAGAAAGAGTGATCTCGCTTCAGACCGCGCCGATCAGTGTTGTTATATCCGCTTTGCAGAGTGGAAATGAAGACACTGTTCTTAAAGCGATTGATATCTTGGCTGCTTCCCAAACAAAAGAAGCGCGGGATGGCTTGATCGCCTTTCTCGACGAGCTGGACATCAAAAATCCGGTTAATGAAGCGCGGTTCAACCGGGCTGTGGCAGCGCTTGAGCAGTATTCCTACTCATCCATACGAATTGATGGTGTAGGAATATCAGTCAGTGAAAAGGTATTCACGATCTTGGTCAGCCGGGTACCTAAAAATGATCAAGTGAGCGCTAATCAATCGGCCTCGCTTGAGTTACCCGGTGGTCTCATTTTGATTCGCGGCCCGTTAAATCGCAATGAAATGATCTATGCCAGTATCTATGCTTATATCCGCAATCAGCTTCTTAACATTTCAACCGCAGAGACAATTGTCGATAATGACGTCAAAACCCGCTATGCCAGCGGCAAGGCGCTGTTTGATGCGGCGGAGCTGCTCCCCAGAACCATCATTGATTGGGAAGTCCTTTCGATTATGCTGTTTGGAAGCAATGCTTATAAAGGGGAGCGGATATTTTTGCTCATCGAGGCCGTGACACGTATCTATGTTCTCACCGCGAAGACCAGAGACAACACCATTACTCAAATAGAACGGACTCAATACCAAAATCTCCAAGGGGCACAACGACTGGATTCGCGTATTCCGGTTATTTCTGATATCGTCAAAGAATTGAATGTTCGCCGAGCTGGCACCGAGTTACCCCGCGGCCGTGGTCTTGGGGCCATGAAGATGATCGGCACCGACTTAAACGAAGAGGACATGGATACGATCTGGGCCGCGATTGAGGCGGCTTATGAGGACAACGCCGATCCCAATAAAGCCGATCGTGTTAAGCCGCTGGCGGATTACAATCTTGAAAGCGGCCAACCCGCAAGCCAAGGGGTTTTGAAAGTTGTCATTGATCATCCACCGCGGAATACCGACGAGAATACGGCCAAGAAAATAAGCGAGGTCTTAGAGAATGATGATTTTAATATCGTTGCGTTATCTGCTGTTGAAAATATTGAGGCCATTACCGCGATTCTAGTCATCAACCAAAACACTGGCCAGTCAGCAAATAACGGGAATGTCATAGCGCGATTGGACAATTGTTTATTTGCTAAAGATAAAAATGGTCAAATCGTCGGTTACATTGTGATCGATGATTTTGGCAATATTCCCTACATGGCCGTGGATTCGACGGTTCAGGGGCAAAGTTTAAGTTTGCAATTGGTTTTCGAGGCCATGCTCAAGGCGCGGCAGGACGGGCAAACGAGTGTCAGTCTGAGCTACGACGGCACCAATCCCAACGCCGTGGTTTTGAATGATGAAATCGGAAGGATCGTTCCGGTATTATCCTTGAAACCCGCGGAAAACGGATACCCGTCGCTGATGACTTTTGATATCAAGGGTTTTGATTCTTACTTACAGCAACGCAATCACAATGTCCTGCTGACAGCGTTAGAAAATCAGTTGATCGTCAATCGTTATCTGCCTAAAGAATATCAGGGGCAATATACAAGCGCGCGGGTTGAAGTGGTGGTCGTCGACTTAGGCGATTCTCGAACGTTCCCGGTGGTCAGTGATGGATCAAAAGGACGAGGGCCGTTAGAAGTATCGAACTATGTCGAAGAAGGCGGTGAGTTGATCTTTCGTATTCATATCACCAAGGCGACTTTGGAAGACAGCAGGAATCAAAACGATATGA
>JAHFFS010000104.1 GCA_023247815.1 Candidatus Omnitrophota bacterium | reverse complement strand
AATTTGCGTGCTCTTGCCAGATCCCTCAGCGCCTTCGAATGTGATGAATTTGCCCTTCATAAGGACTGATTTGGAGAAACAACGGATGAAAGAAGCCACACTTTGTTAATGGCGGTTACTTTTGAATTTTATCTTCGAGATGTTTGATCCGTATCAGCAGCTCTTTCATATTCTGCATCATGGGATCAGAGACGTGCACGTGATCCATTAAAGAATCGATTTTTTTGCCATCTTGTTTGGTGATATGGCCAGGAACTCCAACGACCGTTGAATTGGCCGGAACGTCGCGCAGGACAACCGCGTTGGCCCCGATATAAGCATGATCGCCCACCGTAATATTGCCCAATATCTTGGCACCAGCACCCACGACAACCTGGTTCCCGATCGTTGGGTGACGCTTTCCGGTTTCTTTTCCGGTCCCGCCTAAGGTGGCCCCTTGGAAAAGGGTGACATTATCTCCGATGATCGAGGTCTCACCGACGACAACTCCCATCCCATGATCAATGAAGAGCCCTTTGCCGATCCGCGCTCCAGGATGGATTTCAATGCCGGTAAAAAAACGCGTGACCTGCGATAACCAACGTGGCAGAATCGGAATGTTGCGTTTCCAAAAAAAATGCGCGATGCGATGCGCGATGACCGCGTGCAGCCCGGGATACAAAAGCAAAATCTCAAATTTGGATTTGGCGGCCGGGTCCCTTTCAAGAGTAGCCTTGATCTCATCGGAAAAGACCATCGACGTTAAAACCACGATCACGATGATAAGTAAAAAAATAAAAAAAATAGTCATTTTGCCCTCATAGAAAATTTTTTTTGGTTAAAAACTTAAGCTATCTTAACGCTTTTTGATGGAGAAATCAATTGTAAACGGAACCCCGGGGGTTCCTTTATCTCTCTGTCAACAAAACAACCGCGTAAGCAGCGATGCCTTCTTTGCGTCCAATGGAGCCAAGGCCTTCATTGGTGGTGGCTTTGATGTTGACTTGGTTTGATTTGATTTTAAAGACTTTCGCGATCGCGCTCTGCATTCGCGGCTTGTACTTTTTGATATTGGGTTCTTGCGCAATCACAACTGTGTCAATATTGCCGATCTTCATCCCCGCGGTTTTGACTAAACCGCCAACCTTTTCCAACAGCTTGAGACTGGATATATTTTTATATTTCGGGTCGGTATTGGGAAAATGCTCGCCGATATCCCCCTTGCCTAATGCTCCCAAAAGCCCGTCACAAACCGCGTGCAAAAGAACGTCCGCGTCCGAATGTCCTTTTAATCCCTTAACATAAGGGATCTCGACCCCGCCTAAAATGAGCTTGCGGTTCTTAACCAAAGGATGTATGTCGTAACCGATTCCGATTCGCATCATTTTGTCCTTACCTTTTCTGACCTCGCAGGTCAGAAATTGGGTTCCCCAGCGTCTAAAAATGCCTGTGCTACCAACAGATCTTCCGGTGTGGTCACCTTAAGGTTCTGATAACTCCCTTCACAAACATAAACCGATTTACCCAAAAGCTCAACCAAACTGGTGTCGTCCGTAACATCGGCCTTGATTTCTTGATGCGCCTTGACAATCAAATCCCTTGCAAAGACCTGTGGGGTTTGGATCTCCCAAAGCTCGCTGCGGTCCAACGTCTTTTTAACGGCGCCGTTTTCCTTCACCTGCTTGATCGTGGCCTTCACCGCGACACCCAGGGTCACGGCCTTTTTCTTTTTCGCCTGCCGAATCACTTTTGCCACCAATTCTTCTCGAATCAAAGGCCGCGCGGCGTCGTGAATGGCCACCAACTTGGTATCCGCGTCAAGGCAACGCAATCCGCAATTGACCGACTCCCGTCGGGTCTTTCCCCCTTGAACAATGCATTTGATCTTGTCAAAACCAAATTCGCCCTTGATCCTCTCAATTTTTGCGATGAGCGATTCTTGGATGACGACGATGATCTTTGCCACATCCACCGAGGCCTGAAAAACCGCTAAGGAATACGTGATCAAAGGTTTTCCATTGAGAATCAGCAAAGGTTTAGGGAGCGATGATTTCATCCTCACCCCAACGCCCCCCGCCACTAAAATGACTTCGCACTTTACCGACATCTCATCACCCTAACCGACACTCCCGGGGTTCAACCCCGGGAGTGTAACCCCAGGGGTTGAACTCCCGGGGTGTTGAGTTATTTACTTGGTTAAACGATCCAATGCTTCCCTGACGTTTTCAACCCCGATCAATTCGATACCAGCGTCTTTGATAACTTTTTGCGCTTTCAGATTGTTCTTCGGCAAAAAACATTTCTTAAACCCAAGCTTGGCCGCTTCATTGATCCGCAAATTGATCTGACTGACACTGCGTACCTCCGAGCCCAATCCGACCTCCCCCATCACAACCGTTTTAAAATCAATCACCCGATCTAACAGCGCCGAGGCCACCGCCAGGCCAACCGCCAGATCCGCCGCCGGGTCCATAATTCTAACACCCCCAACCACATTCAAAAAAATGTCCTTGTCCTGCAAGTTCAAATCAAGCCGCTTCTCCAACACCGCGACCAACAACGCCAAACGGTTCGCGTCATACCCTTGCGCCTTGTGCCTGACCATCCCAAAGCTTGACCGGGTCACCAATCCCTGGATCTCGACGAGAAACGGCCTGGTCCCTTCTAAAATCGGAACAACCACCGAACCCGAGATCTTGGCAGACCGCTCAGACAAAAAAATCTCCGACGGGTTATCGACCTCTTTCAAACCTTCCCCGGTCATTTCAAAGACACCCATCTCGTGCGTTGATCCGAAACGATTTTTCATAGTCCGCAAAATCCGATAACTGGTATAGCGCTCCCCCTCAATGTAAAGCACAGTATCAACGATGTGTTCCAAAACCTTTGGCCCGGCGATCATCCCTTCTTTCGTCACATGACCAATGATGAACAACGCCATGCCAGTGGCCTTGGCGATCTGGGTCAAAGTGGCCGCGCACTCCCGGACTTGACTGACACTGCCCGGCGATGAGGAAATCTCTGGATCAAAAATCACTTGGATGGAATCAATCACCAAAACGTCCGGCTTCAATTGGGAAATGAGATTACGGATGGCCGGCATCTCGACCTGATTGATGATGTACAAACTATCCGCTTTCAAGACCCCCAGACGCTGCGAACGCATCTTGGTTTGCTGGATCGATTCCTCGCCGCTGATATAAAGCACTTTCAATCCCTGCTGGCTCAAAAGGCTCACCATTTGCAAGGTCAAGGTTGATTTGCCAATGCCGGGGTCTCCACCGATCAGCGTCACCGCGCCCGCGGCCAGACCGCCACCCAAAACTCGATCGACCTCCTTAATTCCCACACGAAACCGCTCATCGGTCGCTGTTTGCACGTCCCGTAAAAGAACAGCCTTGTCTTGCCGTTCAACAATCTGCTGTTGGCGATGGGTCTTCTCGATTATAGCCTCCTCGACAAACGAGTTCCAACTCTGGCACTCCGGACACTTCCCCAGCCAGCGTGATGATTGATGGCCGCAATCCTGACACGCGTAATTTGTTTTTGTCTTCATTTTTTAGAACTTCACCTTTTGTTCGACACCGATCATGTCCGAACGCTCGTCGGAAAGGTGCTTGGCGTCATCAGTCTTACGATGAAGATACTTCAACTCCGTCGTCCCAACCTTTGCCCCCAACTGCTTTCGCTTCAAGGTCCATTCCAATTTGTCCTCTTCGGTCTCCACCATCGGCACCAATACAAGCTCTTTGATCTGATTCAACAAAGTCGCCCGTTCCAACAAATTCAATTTCCCAAGGATTTTAAAAATCAGTCCGTCCGACTGGATCACGTGGGCATTCGTAAGTTCAATCAACGGAAAAATCCCCGCGGCACTGACATCGATCTCATCGTATTCAAGATTACCAACCCGGCCGTAACTGGACGCCACTTTTCCCTTAAGGGTCATTTGTGATAAACTTCCCTCCAAGACCAGGTCTCCGTCAACAACACCTTCCGCCGACACCGTCTCACGATCAACAAAAAGTGCTAAAAATTCTGCCAGCGGCATGGCCGCCAAATGAAATGTCAACTTCAACTGATGATTGCCTTTCAATTGCAAAAAGCCATTCATGACAACCTCGCCAAAATTCAATTGAGTCAAATTGAGCACTCCATCCTTCACTTCAAATTGCCCGGAAATCCCATCGGTGGGTTTTTGATCAATCAACGTATAATCGCTTCTGACCGTGCCGACCATCCATAGCCCTTGCGCGGGATGTTCTTTGACTTCCATTTGACAGTCGATCACCATCGAGACATCAAACAAAGCGATTTTGAAATGGTCAACCTGAAAAGACAACTGATATTGGTTCTGATCAGTTCTTTTCAACGAAACAACAATGGGCTTTTGATCTTGCGGGCTGAACGATAATAAAAATTGCTTCTGCAGAAAATCGATCTGTCCAGCAAAGGGGAGCGCGGTATCGGCACGGCTAACGCTGTTACCGACAAAAAAAAGCATTACTAATCCAAAAAACAATGGCCTGTTCATGCGCGGCAACATCTGAAAAGAATTTATTCGAAAATAAGGGTGTCGTCCTTACGTCGGACGCTGATCTTGGTTCCCTCTTTAAAGCGTCCGGCAATGATTTCTTCCGCGAGCGGATCTTCCAACAGGCGTTGGATGGTTCGCTTCAAAGGCCGGGCGCCAAAGACCGGATCAAACCCTTTTTCAATCAAAATGTCCATCGCGTCCTTTGCCAATTCGATGTGGATGTCTTTTTCCTTTAACCGCAGGGTGAATGCTTTGATTTCAATCTCCACGATCTGCACAAGGTTCTCTTTCGTCAACGATTTGAAGACAATGATGTCATCGATACGGTTTAAAAATTCCGGTTTGAAAACTTTTTTGACTTCTTCCAATAGACGATTTTTCATGTCTTCATACGTGGCATCCTCTTTCGCCGAGATAAACCCTAACGACCCTTGCCGGCGGAGCATGTCCGCGCCGACGTTTGAGGTCATAATGATGACCGTATTACGAAAATCCACCTTACGGCCGAAACTGTCCGTCAACCGGCCTTCTTCAAAAACCTGCAGCAAAATATTGAAAACATCGGGATGGGCCTTTTCGATCTCATCCAGCAGAATGACCGAATATGGTTTGCGGCGAACTTTTTCGGTTAACTGGCCTCCTTCTTCATATCCAACATATCCCGGCGGTGCCCCAATGAGCCGCGAGACGTTGAATTTATCCATATACTCCGACATATCCACTTGGATCAAGGCATCACGGTCGCCGAACATAAATTCCGTCAAGGCCTGGGCCAGTAAGGTTTTCCCAACACCGGTCGGACCCAAAAAGATGAACGAGCCAATCGGCCGACGTGGATTCTTAATCCCGGCACGGGAACGGCGCACCGCCCTGGCAATCGCACTGATCGGTTCGCTCTGCCCGACAACGACATCTTTCAAGTGGTGCTCCATTTTCAAAAGACGTTCGCTTTCCTTCTGCTCGAGCCGCACCAACGGGATCTTCGTCCATTGCGAAATGATTTTGGCAATCTCTTCTTCTCCCAAGGTCATGGTCACCTTATCGCGCTTCTGCGTCCATTCGCCCCTGACCTTCTCCAACTGATCACGGACCGCGCGTTCGTCATCTCGCATTTTCGCGGCCTTTTCAAAATTCTGACTCTTGATGAACGCTTCCTTTTCCTTCTTCAACTGTTCAATGCTGTTTTCCAACTCCTTGATCTCGTCGGGGACCACCATCGCCTGCAAACGGGCGCGCGAACCAGCTTCATCCAAGATATCAACCGCCTTATCCGGCAAAGCCCGTCCAGAAAT
>JAHFFS010000103.1 GCA_023247815.1 Candidatus Omnitrophota bacterium | reverse complement strand
TGGCGCCGGGAGCGCCCAAGACCTGTCTCACCCGTTCCAATTCCGAAATCATGTCCCGCATCTTTTCTTCATTACGGTAAAGTCCTTCAACTGTCAGCGCGATTTTTTCTGGAGTGGCGTTGGCTTGGAGCAATTCCGGTACAATGGTTTTTTGTCTGACCACATTGACCATGCCGATCCAGGGGATTTTGATCAATCGTTTGGCAAGAAAATAACTGAAGGGGGAAGTTTTATAGATGATGACCATTGGTTTTTTAAGGATCGCGGTCTCGATCGTCGCTGTTCCCGAGGCAACCACACAGAGGTCGCAGACGGAAATTCCGTCATAGCTGTTATTTTCAAAAATCTTGATCGGTAAATTATGTTGAGTCAGATGTTGCCGCAGTATGGCCAATGAGATCGTCGGTGCTTTGATGAGCAGAAATTGCAAATCGGGATTTTTTTTAAGGAGAATGACAGCAGCCTCGAGCATGACCGGCAGGTGAAGATCAATTTCTTTTTCCCGAGAGCCAGGCAAAAGGCCAATGGTTGTTTTTGTGGACGATAAATCCAATCCTTCGATAATATCATCTCTTGAGTGAATGGGCTTCACCGCCTCGAGCAGGGGATGGCCAACAAAATCCACCATCAAGCCGCGACGGGCGTAAAATTCCTTTTCAAATTCGAACAAAACCAGTAATCGATCGGTAAATCTTCTGATGTGTTCGACCCGGGATGCCTTCCAAGCCCAGACCTGGGGACTCACGTAATAGATCACTTTGATTCCGGCTTGATGGAGCAACTTCGCCAGGCGCAGGTTAAATCCGGGATAATCGATGAGGATGACCGCGTTCGGTCGGATTTCTTTGATTTTGACGACGAGCCGGTCAAAGACTTTCTTGATCTGCGCAAAATTTTTGACGACTTCCCAAAATCCGACTACGGCTTTTCTTGTCAAGTCATCATAGAGCTCAACGCCTAAAGCGCGCAGTTTTTCGCCGCCGATACCGGAAAAAGTGATGGAGGGGTCCAGGTGTTTGATTTCTTCAACGAGATGGGCGGCGAGCAAGTCGCCGGATGCTTCCCCAGCAACGAGAACGAGATGTTTGTTTCCGGCGGAACTCATAGGGAAAGCGGGGCCGCGGTGACCGGCACTCGGGCCAGGATCTGTTTGCGGGTCTCTTGGATATTTTGAATGATGTGAATAGCGAGGGCCAAGGCCTGGCGAGCCTCGATCCCTGAAACAATGGGCTGCTCGTCGTTGTTGATGCAATGAATGAACGATTCCAGTTCTTTTTTAAGCGGTTCTTCTTTTTCAATCGGCAGGGCCTGCTTGAGGATTTGCGCGCCATTTTTTTTATAAATGAAGGCCTCCTGCTGAACATAATCCAGCGAGATATAAGTGTTGTGCAAAAAGATACGGATTTTGCGCATGACCTCGTCGGAAACTCGGCTGGCAGTGAGGTTGCAGACACAGCCATTTTCAAAAATGATCCGCACACTCGCGATATCTTCCAATTCAGTTAAAACATGGATCCCAACGGCGTGCACATCTTTAACCGCGCACTGGTTAAGGCCTAAAATGATGTCGATGTCGTGGATCATGAGGTCCATGACGACCCCGATGTCCAAGGATCGTTGTGTGAATTGATTCAACCGGTGCGACTCAATGAAGAGCGGATCTTTGGCAAAGTGCTTGATGGCTAAAAAGGCGGAATTGAAACGTTCGACATGTCCGACCTGCAATTTGCGGTTTTTCAGTTTGGCAAGCGCGATCAGCTCATCGGCCTGTTCAACGGTGATGCTGATCGGTTTTTCAATGAAGGTATGAACACCCTGTTCCAGAAAGAATTTTCCAATTTCGTGGTGAAGGATCGTGGGAACACAGATATTGACCGCGTCAATCTTGCCGGCCAGGTCGCGGTAATCTTCAAAAACCGGAACATGATAGTGGCTGGCCAAGCGTTCGGTCCGTTCGGCCTTGGTATCGCAGATTCCAACAATATTGACTCGGTCGGAAAGTTCGTGTAAGACTTTCAGATGTTTCGATCCCAGGTGCCCAATACCGACGATCGCGACATTGAGTTTTTTCATGCCGCAACTATAACAAATACCTCGACAAAAGTCAATTGCTATGCTAAAGTCGATACTTCCAAAAACGTCAACTTATTACAACTCCACAAGATATGACGAATTACACCCGGCTTATCAGTTTTCTTAAAGACTATAAAAAGCTATTCAGTTTGGCGGTCGCGGCCATGGTTGTCTCCAGCATGTTTAAGGTCTTTGAGATTTCACTTTTGGTGCCGCTTTTAGACCGCATCCTCAACAAGCAGCCGATCGTGGTCCCGAACAAACTGCCGGCCTTCCTCACCCATGCCATTACCTATCTGAATAGTCAGCCTCCAGAAACCTTGCTGAAAATTATGCCGCTTGTTATTTTGGTCGGCATGATTGTTAAGCACATGTTCACCTACCTATATCAATTTTTGATGAACGACGTCGCCCAGCGGATTTTGCGGGATGTCCGGCAAAGGCTTTATGATAAAATTCAGTCGTTGTCTTTGGATTATTTCAGCGAGAAGCGCACCGGTGAGTTGATGTCGCGGATCACCCACGACGTGCTGGTGATTGAAAATGCTGTTTCTTACAGCATCACCGATCTGTTCGTCCAGACGTTTACGGTAGTTGGCTTTTTGATCACCGCGTTTATGATTCATGTTAAGGCAGCGCTTATTGTCTTTTTGGTATTTCCAGTGATCATCTGGCCCATGACCCAGATTGGCCGCAAGCTGCGAAAACTCGCCCGCCAGTCGCAGGAGCGTATGGCGGACATCAACTCCATCCTCTTGGAAACCATTTCCGGGATCAGGGTGGTTAAGGCGTTTTGCACGGAAAAAGAAGAGATCAATCGTTTTGGCAGACAAAATCACGAATTTTATAAACTGCGGATGAAGGCGGTCAAACGGCTATTGGTGTTGCCGCCGATCACGGAAATTTTCGGTGTCGTTTGCGGGATCACGATCATTTTTTGGTTAGGCCGGCAGGTGATGGACGGCCAGCTTTCCTTTGGGATTTTTGTTTTGTTTTTTGCCTCGATGATGTCGATCATCAGTCCGATCAAAAAATTGGGTAACGTCAATGCTGTGACCCAGCAGGCCTTGGCCGCGAATGATCGGATTTATCTCATCCTCGACGAGCAAGCAACAGTCAAAGAAGCCCCGGATGCCAAAGACATCCCCGTTATCCATGACCGGATTTCGTTTGATCATGTTCATTTCCGTTATGAAAAGCAAGGGGACGAGGTCTTAAAAGATATCGACCTCGACATCAAAGTCGGGGAATTGGTCGCGATCGTTGGGCCCACCGGGACCGGAAAATCGACACTCGCGAACCTGATCCCGCGGTTTTATGATCCGTTTCAGGGAAGGGTCACAATCGACGGAATGGATGTCAGGGCAGCCACGTTCCAGTCACTGCGTTTGCAGATCGGGATTGTTTCGCAGGACACATTCTTATTTAACGATACGGTTTATAACAACATTGCTTATGGGACCCGGTCAGCAAGTAAGCAGGAAGTCGAAGAGGCCGCCAGAAAAGCCTATGCCCATTCTTTCATCATGGAACTGCCCAAACAATATCAAACCATTGTCGGGGACCGGGGTTTTCGTTTGTCCGGTGGCGAGAAACAGCGTCTTACAATTGCCCGGGCGGTTTTGAAAGACCCTGCCATTTTGATTCTGGATGAGGCAACCTCGCAGCTGGATTCCGAATCAGAAAAATTTGTCCAAGAAGCACTTGATCTCTTGATGCAAGGACGTACGGTCATCGCCATCGCCCACCGGTTAGCAACGATCAAGAAAGCGGATAAGATTGTGGTTCTAAAAAATGGCCGTATCGAAGGTATGGGCAAGCATAGTGAGTTGCTGAATACCAGCGAACTGTATAAGCGGCTTTATGAGACGAGCGGTTTTCAGGTTTGATCCCCAGGTCTTCGCGGCAAATCCAGCAAACACAAAACTCCTTCCCAAATAAACAGTTGCAATGAAAATGATTATTTTGTATACTTTATGTTCTTCGGACCTGGCTCTGGCATGAAGTGAAAGAGTCTGAATGAGGATGTTGTGTGCATCCATGGTAAGGTTTGCTGGTGCAGCCTTAACCCATCTGAGGAAATTCGAATAACAGGTAATCATCTATATTCACTTGATTGTATTCTAGTCAAATCTAGGATCTCCCGCCTATAGGTGAAAATGAGAAGGAGTTATGATGGCAGAAGAAGTCTTAAAGAAATTGCTTGAAAGTGGTGTTCATTTTGGACATCAAACCCGTCGCTGGAATCCGAAGATGCAGCGATTTATTTTTGGTGAACGCAGCGGCATCTACATCATTGATCTCGAGAAAACCAAAGAATATCTTGATCGGGCCTTTGATTACGCCCGTGATCTCACCTCCAAAGGCGGGCACATCCTTTTTGTCGGGACAAAAAAGCAGGCCAAGGATGTGATCGAACAGGAAGCTCAGCGGGCCGGCATGCCTTATGTCAGTGTTCGTTGGATGGGTGGGCTGATGACCAATTTTCAAACCGTTAAATTGTCATTTGCCAAATTGGAACGCATCGAAAAAATGGAAAAAGACGGTGTGTTTGAAAATTTGAAAAAGAAGGAAGTCAGCATTCTCAAAAAGGAAAAGGAAAAATTGTTGCGCGATCTGGGTGGTATGCGGGAAATGAAGACTTTGCCAACAGCACTTTTTATTGTTGATACCAAACGCGAAGAGATCGCGGTCCAGGAAGCGAACCGTTTGCAAATTCCAGTGATTGGTCTGCTTGATACCAATTGTGATCCGGACTTGGTGCTCTATCCCATCCCGGGCAATGACGACGCTCTGAAAGCGGTCCGGTATATTACCTCGGTGATTGCTGATGCGATTGTGGAAGGAAGGACCCAGTTCCTCGACGCTGAAAGTTTAAGAAAGAAAAAAGAAGCAGTGGAAAAGGTTCCGGCCGTTATTCCCACTATTCAGGGAAAGTCGGCGGCAAAAGAATCCGCAAAAAATTCGGCCGTATCGGAATCCGTCCGGGCGCATGCCGCGCCGGATGGCGCTAAGGGATAATCGTCATTTCAATATCAGAATTGAATGGGTGCTGAAGATTTCAATCTTTCAGCATCAATCATAGTCAGGAGATAAGTATGAAGATGGAATCATTAGATCAGATCAAAGAGCTGCGAGAATTGACCTCTTGCGGAGTGATTGATTGTAAGAAGGCCTTGGAAGAGGCTAAGGGGGATTTCAATCGAGCCAAAGCGATCCTTTTGGAGAAGAACAGGGAAATGGCAGCCAAGAAGAGTTCGAGGGTGGCAAAGGAAGGCCGCGTTGATTCTTACGTGCACGCTGGCAACAAGATCGCGGTTCTCTTGGAAGTGAATTGTGAGACCGACTTTGTGGCCCGAAACGAAGATTTTTGCCGGTTTTGCAAAGATGTGGCCATGCATATCGCGGCGATGAATCCAGTGTATATTAAGGAAGCTGACGTGCCGCAAGATCTGTTAAATCAACAACCGGATCAAAAATCTTTTATCAAAGAAAGTTGTCTGCTGAATCAGCCTTTTGTTAAGGATCAGGGGACGACGATCCAGGATATTTTGACCGGTTTGATTGGAAAAATTGGCGAGAATATCGTCATCAGCCGTTTCAAGCGCTACAAGGTAGGAGAGGTTGAGTAAACCTGTTTATAAGACGATCGTTTTGAAGTTGAGTGGCGAGGCCATGATGGGCGCTCAGCAGCACGGTATTGACGCGGAGATGTGCGCTTCGATCGCCGCTCAGATCAAAGAGATTTGTGATT
>JAHFFS010000006.1 GCA_023247815.1 Candidatus Omnitrophota bacterium | reverse complement strand
GGCCAGCTTCTGAGCATGTTGAAGACCGCCGCCACGATCTTCAGAAGTAGTAAGTCCTTCCAGTTCCTGAATGGAGGTGTAAAGCATGACCCCGCCGGGCACCACACCGGTATCCTTGACATACTGATCAATTGTATTCAAATCCTGTCCGATGATCATTAAGACCTTACCTTCCGGCGGGACAAGGACATCTCGGGAATGGGATTGAGCAAAGACCGCCTGGGGAAGACAAAAAAGAAGTGTCAGGATAAAAAATTTATTCAGCGATGAAAATGATTTCATTTTTTTGTGGGGTCAAAGAGAACCCCCGGGGTTCAACCCCGGGGGTTAGCAACTCACAATACAAATTTGGGCCTGGTTTGCCATCTTGACACATTTCTCCCGATCAATGATCAAGGTCTTCCCGGCTTCGATCGCCAAACACCGGCAATGCGAACGGATCATATGTTTGATCGTCCGCGACCCCACCACCGGAACATCAAAACGTTGGTCCTGCGACGGCTTGCTCATCTTGATCACGACCGCGTTCTTTCGCGCGATCTTCCCACCCCGCTCAATGCATTGATCAGTCCCTTCCATCGCCTCAATCGCCACAATCGCTTTTTCTTTCACCACCACTGTCTGCCCGACGTCAATACTACCCATCGACTTCGCGATGTCCCGACCAAACTCAATGTCGCCCAATTCCACAAGGCTTGGTCCCCGTCGGGTCAACGTTCCCTTTGGGGCCAGATAATCTTTTAAAAGAAAAGTCGAATCGAGCAATTCCAAACCCTGGTTTTTAAGTTTATCCGCGACCGCGGAAAAGATGGTGTCGGCCTTACGGTCTTTCAAAGCACTGATGAGGACTTGAAATTCTCCATCAAACTCAATGGCCTCATCAAAAAGATTTTTTGGATTCACTTGGCCCGCCATGATCACGCGCTTGACCTGATTGAGCTGGAAATACTCGAACAAGTTTCGAAGTTGGCCAACTTTAAACCAAGCCAGCCGATCAACAAAAAGACGCAGCAACCAAGACGTGTCACCCTGAATCCCGGCGGCAATGACTTTTAATCCCTTGGCCCGCGCGGCCTTGGCAAAAAGGATGGGGAACTTGCCGTTACCGGCAATGAGACCAATCTGCTCAATGTTCATCTTTGGACCGATAATTTGAGTTTAACTGCAAATCCCACGTTTGGTGGTCTTTACAAAATGAATGAGCTGTTCCAACTCAGGTGTTGATTTGAGTTCTTTTTCAACACGCTCAATGGCGTTTGTTTTTGAGAGCCCGGAATGAAAAAGGATCTTAAAGGCCTGCTTGAGGATTTGCACCGACTTCAAATTCATTTTTGCCCTTTTCAGGCCAACCAAATTGACGCTGTAGACCTTGGCCGGATGGCCGTCGCACATCGAAAAAGGTGGGATGTCTTGGACCACTTTGGAGCATCCACCGATGATCGATAGCCGGCCCAATCGAACAAATTGATGCACGGCGCTGAGTCCACCGACCACGGCATTGTCTTCCAATGTCACATGACCCGCTAAGGTGCCAGAGTTGGCCATCACACAATGATTGCCGATGATACAATCATGCGCCACGTGCGAATAAGCCATCAAAAGGTTATGGTCCCCAATCACGGTTTTCCCTCCCCCATCGACGGTGCCGGTGTTGATCGTCACATATTCACGAATGCAATTGTTCTCGCCGATCTCCAGCGAAACATCTTGGCTGCCAGTGAATTTTTTATCCTGCGGCTTGCCACCGATCACGGCCCCGGGAAAAATCTGACATTTTTTCCCAATCGTGGTCCGTCCTTCAACGACACAATGGCTGCCAATCTGGACATTTTCCTTCAGTGTGACCTGCGGCCCCACAATCGAATAAGGTCCAATAACAACACTATTGCCAATCTTAGCGCTTGGGTCGATGATCGCGGTCTTGTGAATGTGCGTGCTATCCATGAAATCCTTGACAATAAAAAAAAATATTCAACCTAAAAAATCCGCGTTGGTAAACGAAAACAATATTTCAGCTTCCACTACGACCTCTCCATCCACTTTGGCCACTCCCTTTAAGAAGGCGCTGCCTGGCCGGTCGCGTAAAAGTTCCACTTCCAAATGAAGTTGATCTCCGGGAACAACCAAACGACGAAATTTGACATGATGAGCGGCATTGAACAACGCCACCTTCCCTTCATGCTCAGGATTCGCTAAAACCAAAACCCCACCCGTCTGGGCCAGGGCCTCGACCATCAAGACCCCCGGCATCACCGGCCTCGTCGGAAAATGTCCGGAAAAAAAATTGTCATTGATCGTAACATTTTTAATTCCAACCGCTCGTTTCCCGGGTTCTAAATGGACAATCCGATCGACCAATAAAAACGGATAGCGGTGCGGCAAAACCTTTAAGATTTGCTGAATATCCAGCTGCCGGTGATCTGCCCCATAATCAAACTGCGGAACAAAATTTCTTGTTTTATGACGGTCATCTTGCGCCGCGATCTTTTTTAACAACTCAATATTCAATCGATGTCCGCTTCGGGTCGCGAAAACCTGTCCACGGATCGGTTTCCCCAAGAGGTAAAGATCGCCGATAAAATCCAAGACTTTATGCCGGGTAAACTCGTCCTTAAAACGGGTTTGATTATCGATCACTCCGCGCTTTCCCACAACTAGCGTATTCTGATGATTGGCGCCCATTCCCAAATTCTTTGATCGTAGATCCTTGGCTTCACTTTCTAAGCAAAAGGTGCGACAAGGGGCAATCTGCTCCGCGAAAAAATCCGGTGTGATCTTTGCCGAGAAATACTGCGTTTGCAAAAACGGATGGTCATAATGCAAGGTATAAGCGATCCTAAAATCGTCATCGGGAACAACAGCGATGGAGCTTTCCTGCCGGACGACGACAATCGGTTCGCGGACAACAAAATATTCCCGCGAGGTATCCTGCTCCTTGATGCCCGATTTTTTGATCGCTTTCAAGAAATCCAAACTACTGCCATCCATGCCCGGCAATTCATTGCCATCGATCTCAACCGTTAAATTATCGATTCCCAATCCCGCCAAGGCCGCCATCAGATGCTCCACGGTATGGATCGCTTCTTCTCCTTGACCGAGGGTGGTGCAGCGCGGCAAAGGTTCCTCCGAACGGATATTTTCCAAACAGGCTTTGATTCGCGGCCGATGAGCTAAATCCGTGCGAACAAAACTGATCCCTTCATTCTCCACTGCGGGCTTCAGACAAATGTTGACACGGGATCCGGTATGGAGACCAACACCTTTTAACACACTTTCCTTTTTTATTGTCTTCTGTTTATCCATGAGCTTTCTTAAGCCGATCAACTTCCTCTTCGAGAAGCTTGATCTGCGCTTTCATCAAATTGATCGTTTTGACATATTCCGGAAGTCGCTGAAGGCTGGCATTCACCCGTTTGGCCTGCATATGCGGCTTCGCGGGAATTCCCCAGACAAAGGAATTGGGCGGAACATCGCTCGGGATGCCGGATTTTGAGGCGACAATCGTATTCTTACCGATCGTCAAATGCCCGGCAACACCGACTTGCCCGGCTAAAGTCACGTGGTCCTCCAAGGTCGAACTGCCAGAAATTCCCACCTGGGAAACGATGAGGCAATGCTCACCGATTTTAACGTTATGCGCGATCTGCACCAAATTATCAATTTTTGTTCCCTTGCCAATGACCGTCTTCGCAAACCTTGCCCGATCAATCGTGACATTGGCCCCAATCTCGACATCATCTTGAATCTCAACCGTGCCCATTTGCGGAATCTTTTTGTGCACCCCATCGACCGTCAGAAAACCAAATCCATCAGAACCGATCACAGTTCCGCTGTGAACAATGACACGGTTCCCCATCAAATTCTTTTCACGGATGGTTACGTTTGGATAAATGAGGCAACCACTGCCGATTTTGGTATCGTGTCCAATAAAACAGCCGCTGCAAATGACGGTGTCCGCCCCGATTTCCACTCCCGCCTCAATGACCGCGTAAGGGCCGACCGCCACACCTTTTCCACATTTGGCTTTTGTGTCAATCAGCGCGGTTTTATGCAGACCATTCAACTGCGGCAAAGTCTTTTCAGCAAATAACCCAGCGGCTTTAACAAAAGCAAAAGACGGATTCGCGCAACGAATGATATTTTTTCCAAAACCCGGAAAATCCTGCGGAACAATAACGGCAGAGGCCTTAGTGGTTTTTACCGTCGAGGCATATTTTGTGTTAGCGACAAAAGTTAAATCACCTGTTTGAGCTTCTTCAATTCCTGAAACACCGGTAATTTGACATTGCGCATCACCCTCAACCGAACCTTCAATCTTTTTGGCAATTTCTTTTAGGGTGAAGGACATGATTCATCACTACTCCATAGGCGCCAGTCATCTCAATCATCACAATGATCAGGCGATTATTTCTTGTTATAACTCTCATTCATCTTCGTAAGAATCGCGTCGGTGATATCCATCGTGGTATCCCCGTAAATCAAGACACGATCATTTAAGATCAGGTCATACCCCTCTTTTTTTGAAAATTCACTGACGATCTTTTCAATCTCAAGCAAAATTTCGCGGATTTTTTCGTCTCGCTGCTTCGTTAAGTCGGTCCGTTGCGCTTGATCATAAGCGATCAAATCTTGGCGCATCTGCTCAACATCGGCCTTCATTTTTTCCTGCTCTTTTTCCGCCATGAGGGCCAGCTTCCCCTGCGCCTCTTTCAACTTTTCGATTTTAATATTGCGGTCTTTTTCATAGTCCTTATTTTTCTGTTCCAGCACAGCGTCGAACTCTTTGGTTTTTTGATAATTATCAAATATCTTACTCAAGTCCAAATAACCGAGTTTCCCCGCCTCAGCAAATTGAGTGAAACCCAAAAACAATGCCATCCCCAAAACGAAAACAAACAAATTTTTAAACCTTTTCACTGTGATCCTCCCTTTCTTATACTTTAAAATTTTGCGGTTCTAAAATTTTAGTTGTAAACCCTATCTCCGAAATCTAAACCCTGACGCTATTGTTGGATCCATAAAAATTTAAAAACCGCGGCTGACGCTGAAATAAAATTTTCCGGAGCGCCGATCCTCTCCAGGTTCATCATTGAGAGGGATCCCATAATCAAGATTGATCGGACCAACAGGAGTCTTGACCCGCAAACCTCCGCCGATGCCGGACTTAAAATTCCCTGAAGCAAAATCTCCAATCTCTTGCCAAACACTTCCAATATCATAAAAAGCGGCTGCCTTCAAAAAATCCATAATGGGGACCGTGTATTCAATATTACCGACGAGCATGGCCTCGCCTCCGAGCGGATCCTCGGTCACGGCATCCAAAGGCCCGACCTTACGCTCGTTGTATCCGCGGATGGTGCGCGCCCCGCCGGCGAAGAATCGTTCAAAAATCGGCACCTTTTCCGAGTCACCATAGGCATTGACGATACCGGTCTGCAAACGGAATTCCAGGACCGACCCCAATTTCAACGGAATATCATAACTGTTACGGGTTGTGACCCGATAAAAATCTTTATCTCCGGAAAGAGGGCCTCCCGCGAGATCAAATCCCAGTCGACTGAATAATCCTCTCGTCGGACTGAACGGGCTGTCACGTGTATCACGAGCAATAAACAACCCAACGCTGCTTAAAGTGTTCTTTCCTTCTTCCGCGAGTAAATCAGCAGAGGCATTGGTATCAAAATTCCCTATATCAATTTTCTCCAAATTATAATTGACCCCGGTGGAAATGTATTCTCCAAACCGCTTACCGAGTCTCAGCCCGCCTCCGGTGCGCGTTTCATCATAACCGTAACCGACATTCTGTTCTCGAGAATGTTCGGAACGATAGGCATCAAATCCAGCGGAAATCGGATAATCGAACAACCAAGGTTCGGTAAAACTCAAACGCGTATTGCTGCGGGTTGAGCCGGTCTCTGCTCGTACCGATAAATTCTGCCCGCCGCCGGTAAACGTCGGCCAATTGGTAAAATCAAAATTCTTCTGTTCGATTTCAACAAACCCCACCAATTGATCAACCGTGCTGAAGCCCCCTCCGAAACTCAACGAGCCGGTCTTCGCCTCTTTCACCTGAACAACCAAATCTTTTCGGTTGGGGACATTGGTGTCTTCAACATCATAAGCGATTTCCTCAAAATACCCTAAATTCGTCAAGGTCTGTTTGCTCCGACGCAGCTTTTCTCCGTCGAATTGATCCCCCGGGAAAAGCTTCAATTCCCGTCGGATGACGATATCACGGGTCCGGTCATTGCCTTGAATGCGGATCCGGTTGATGAACGCCAGATCCCCTTCCAGGACTTCCAACTTGATCGCGACCTTGCCCGTATCCGGATTCATCGACGTTGATTCTCGGACATTGGCAAAAATGTAGCCTTTATCAAAATAGAGGGTCCGAATATTGGACAAATCAACCGTCAAGCGCTCACGGCTGAACACCCCGCTGGGTTTGACCTCGGTCATCGTTTCTAAAATTTTCTCTTTATCGATCACCTTATTTCCTTCCACGGTGATTTTCTCGACGAAATACTGTTTTCCTTCGCCGATCATGATCGCCACGTTCAAGTGCGCGCCTTTCAATTGTTCGAGTTTGTACTCGGCTTTAACATCAATAAACCCCTGGCGTTCATAAAAGGAATGAATGCGTTCCATGTCTTCCTTCAAAGTTTCTTCTTTCAGATACCCGGACGTGAATAAAGTGTCCGGACGAGTTTTGATGAGGCGTAAAATCTTTTTATCGCTGAAGGTTTGGTTTCCCTCCACTAAGATCCGCTTGATCTTGACCCGAGTCCCTTCCTTGATAATGAAATGGAGATCAACTTTATTTGTCAAATCATCCGTGGCTTTCTTGACATCCACTTCAACCTGCGTCAGCCCTTTTTGTTCATAAGAATCTTTGATCATACGAATGTCGTCCTGCAAACTCTTCTGATCAAAAAATTTTCCCTTCTTAGACTTGAGTTTTCGTTCCAAGCCGCGCGCGTTGAAATAACTCAATTTGGAAAATGAAATCCTTTCGATGATGGCTTTTTCCGTTACCAAAAAGATCACTTTAAAACCCCCCTCGTATTCTTCACGATCAACACTCACATCGGAAAAATATCCGGTGTTGTACAAACGTTTCAAATCATCACTGATCACTGTTTGCAGGTACCGTTCCCCGACCCTGGTTTTGATCTTTGACAGGATCGTCGCTAAACTGATCGTTTTATTCCCCTTGACCTCGACGGACTTAACCATCTTTTGCGAAAGATCAGCGGATGCGGAAGCCGCCCCTGCAGGCGCTGAACTTGGATTGGAATCTTGGGCTAAAACCGCAGCAGGAGAAAATAATATTGCGAAAAGTACGAATAGAAAATATTTTTTTACAGGCATGTGCTGATTATAAAGTTATTAAAAATGACTGTCAATCGACATATTCTAGATTTTCAAAACGCATAAACTCTTTTTTAAAAAAAAGTTTGAACATCCCCACGGGGCCGTTGCGCTGCTTGGCAATATTGACTTCGGCGATTCCTCGATTATCTTCCGTCGGGTTATAATACTCTTCCCTCATCAACAAAATGACCAAATCGGCATCCTGCTCAATCGCGCCGGACTCTCTCAAATCCGATAATTGCGGACGATGGTCCTGCCGGCTTTCAACCGCCCGCGATAATTGACTCAAGGCAATGATCGGCATATTCAATTCCCTGGCCAAGGCCTTCAACGACCGGGAAATCTCTGATATTTCCTGCTGCCGGCTGTCGGTGCGGGTGCTACCCCGCATCAACTGCAAATAATCCAAAACCAAAAGTTCGATGCCCTGGTGCGCCCGCAAACGTCGGGCCTTGGCCCTAAGTTCCAAGGCTGAAATCGCCGGCGTATCATCAATATAAATCGAAGAATTGGATAATCGTTCCGCGGCCTTGGTGAGCAACGGCCAATCTTCGCGCGACAGAAACCCCGAACGAACTTTATGCGCGTCCACCCGCGCCTGCGAACAGAGCATGCGTTGAACAAGCTGTTCTTTGGACATTTCCAGACTAAAAAATGCAACACCTTTTTTTAAGTCAATACCAACATGCTCGACGATAGCGGCGGCCAATGCGCTTTTTCCCATCGAAGGCCGCCCCGCGATAATGATCAAATCCGACGGCTGCAGCCCCGAAGTCATGTGATCGAATCGTTTGAACCCACTCGCCAGACCCGTGACATGTTCTTTGCGCTGATACAAAAGATCTATCTTCTCAATGCTCGCCTTAACCAAATCCTTGACGTGTACGGACTGCTGTTGATGTTTGATGTCGGAAACTTCGAAAATGAGTTTCTCGGCATGATCGACGACATCGCCCACATTTTCCTTCGTGTCATAACAGACATCGATGATATTGGTGGCGTTTTTGATGAGCTGTCTGAGGATCCCCTTTTCCTTGACAATCGTGGCGTAATGTTCGACGTTCGCCGCGGTATGAACCAGTTCAACCAACCCGGAAAGATAAGGCGCTCCGCCGATCTTTTCTAACAAATGATCGTTCTTGAGCTTGTCGGTCAGTGTTATGAGATCGACGTTCTTACGATGCTGATACAAGTCGACCATCGCGCGGTAAATCTGCCGGTGGGATTCTTCATAAAACCAAGATTCGTCAAGGACCTCAATGGCGGTGCCAATGGCTTCATCATCAATCAGCATAGCCCCTAAGACCGATTTTTCCGCGTCAAGATTCTGCGGAGGGACTTTTATTTTTTCGCCACCCATAATTTGATCTTTGCCGTTACCTGCGGATGAAGTTGGATACCAATATCATAAACACCCAGGTCCTGAATCTGCTGGTCTAAAACAAGAGCTTTCTTTTCAATCGTGAACCCTTCCACTTCGAGGGCCTTAACAATGTCCGCGGTTGTCACCGAACCGTAAAGTTTATCAAGATCATTAACTTCAACCGTGACCGTGCAAGAAAGCTTATTCAATTTTTCCGCCAATTCCTGGGCCGCCTTTTGCTGTTTTTCTGATTCTTCCCTCAGCAGGGCCCGGCGAGCTTCAATGCGTTTGACGTTACCGGCCGTTGCCAAGAGCGCAATTTTTTTAGGTAACAAATAGTTTCTGGCAAAACCTTCTTTGACTTTAACGACATCCCCAGCCTTGCCCAGCTTACGAATGTCCTGTGCGAGAATGATCTGCATCTCATGTCCCCTTTTTTAAAATCCTGATTATGATTTCCTATAACCGCCTACCGACAACAAACCAAGAAAGCGCGCGCGTTTGATCGCCGCCGCTATTTGACGTTGATCTTTCGCCGAAATCCCGGTAATCCGACGAGAAAGGATCTTCCCGCGATCCGTTAAATATTTTTGTAAAAACGGAATGTCCTTGTAATCGATCTTGATCTCTTTGGGAATGATGAATTTCGCGACCCGCTTTTTCCTTCTGGCCGCTCCCAAGATGGGATCAATGTCTCCTCGGTCTCCCCGCGCCGAAGTCCCGGCCCTTGGCGATCCCGTTCTTGAACCACCCATCCTCTGGGATCCTCCTGTTCTTGAAAATCCTGTTTTCCTTTTCGCTGACATTTGCCGCATTGCTTTTTTAACCTCCATGTTTCAAAATTTTAAATAGGCCCTTACCCAGCACCTATTTTTTTCTACTCATCCCAGGCCACGTCTTCCGGGTTGATGGTCTCTGCTCCGGCGTCTTGCGGACCGACGGCCTTTGCCGGCTGACTTTCAACCGCTGCCGCGCTCCCCTCCGCCTGCTTATCAGGAGAAAATTTACCTAAAAACTGCACTCGCTCCGCCCTGACATCGATGGTGCTACGCTTTTGTCCATCGGGCGTTTCCCAGGAACGGGATTGTAAAACGCCCTCAACAAAAATTGGGCTTCCCTTTTGCAAATACTGGCAGCAGGCCTCTGCCTGCTTGTCCCAAACCGTCACCGTCAAAAAACAAACATCCTCTTTCAATTCACCCGACTTGTCACGATAGCGTCGATTGACCGCCAATCCCAGATTCGCCACCCCCACCCCGGCCGGGGTGTATCGCAATTCCGGTTCGCGCGTCAGATTACCGATTAAAAAAACCTTATTCAAATTCGCCATTTCTTCCTCCTCAACAAATGCTGTTTAACCTCAATTTAACGCATCCTTAGCTCTGCGAAAGAATTCATTCACCGCGAATCACTGAAGAACGTAAAATCTTATCACTCAAACGCAATTCATTTCTAAAAGGAGATAGCATCTCCCCCGGCATTTCGAAATTGGTCAAATAATAGGTCCCTTCATTTCGTTTCTTCAAACGAAAACTGAACTTGCTTTTTTCGACCCAAACTCGATTGTTGATGACCTTCCCCTTGTATTTCTTGATGATCTCCGCAGCCTCTTTAACCACGGTTTCCTTCTCTTCCTGTGGACTGTTCGCGTCCAAAACCGTCACTAACTCATACTTATTCATAACCCCTCCTTTAAAAGTGACAAGTCTCAAGTCCCCCGTCTCAAATAATTTTTGCTTGAGACTTGCGACATGAGACTTGCATCTCCTTTATTGATTGATGTCCGCTCTTTGGTTGAACTGCTCCATCGCCCGCTGTTGTCCCTCTTTCAGCCAGACCTCACAGCAATCAACCGCCTTTTCCAAAATCTCATCCAATTGCTTTTCTTCACTCTTCGTGAATCTTCCTAAAACGTATTCGACCGTCTGCTCTTTATCACGGGGAGCGCCGATCCCTAAACGCAAGCGCCCAAAATTTTGGGTACCCAATTTTTCGATGATCGAACGAAGCCCGTTATGGCCGCCGTCTCTGCCTTTATCGCGTATGCGCAATTGTCCAAAAGACAAATGCAAATCATCGCTGGTAACCAACATATTCTGCGTCGACAAGGGGTATTTTTCCAACACCGCCTTCACCGCCCGGCCGGACTCATTGACGTAGGTCTGCGGCATGAATAAATAACATTCTCTACCGCCCACCTTCCCGTGGCTCAACCGGCCATGACAGTCACGCTGCATTTTAAAGATCAATTGATGTTTGCGGCTCAATCGGTCCAGCACTAAAAATCCGAAATTGTGCCGCGTCAATTCGTATTCATCTCCCGGATTCCCGATCCCAACAATCAAACACGCATTTGAATCCGTCGCCATTTCAAAAACTCCTGCCGAATCCGCTCAGCGCTGAGAAAAAAATTACCCAGCCTTTTTATCGTCTTTTTTCTCCTCTTTTTTCTTATCGGCCGGGGCTTCCGCTGCTTTTTTTCCGTCCTCTTTCTTCTCTTCCCCCTCGACCTTGTCCTTCTTTTCCTTGATGACTTCCAATTCAGCTGGGGTCTGACCTTCCAATGGAACCTCTTCCACCCGATGGGGAGCCGACACCGTCATGACCACGGACTCGGGATCCTGTTCGGTGCGCACACCGCTGGGCAGCACGATATCACGGACGTGAATGCTGTCACCGATTTTCAAATGACTGACCTCAACTTCGAGCTTTTCCGGAATCAGCGTCGGCAAACAAATCACCGGAAGCTCCCAAATGATGTGCTCCAAAGAACCGCCATCCTGCTTAACGCCAATCGGATCACCTTTGGCGATCACCGCGACCTTGACTTCCAATTCCTTTTCCAAATTGATCCGTTTGAAATCGATATGCAAAATCCGATCGGAAACCGGATCATGCTGCTCTTCCCGCACAATCGCGGAATAATCCCGTAATTTCTTTTCGCCTTCTTTCACGTTGAGATTAAAAATGATCTCGCCATGATACTGACGACGAATGCGTTCAAACTCACGCTGCATCACTTTGATCGCCGTCGGCTGACGTTCCTCGCCATAAACGATCGCGGGAACAAAGCCTTCCCGTCTCAGGGAACGGAGATTGCGCGTCCCTGCTTGTTTACGAATCTGCGCGTCCAATTTGATCTGTTCCATTTTTCCTCATCCTGTTCTTATGAATGTTACGGTTAAACTTTCGGGTATTCGAATAACGAACTCACCGATTCTTCATTATGAATCCGCTGAATGGCCTCTGCCAATAATGGGGCAATGGAAACCACCTTGATTTTGGGATTCCCTTTTGCCTTTTCAAACGGAATGGTATTTGAAATGATCACCTCTTTGATGATCGAACAATTCTTGATTCGCTCCAAAGAGTTTCCCGACAAAATCCCATGGCTGATCAACGCGTAAACGCTGGTGACCCCTTTTTTCTGCAATCCTTCCGACGCCTCGATCATAGAACCCGCGGTGGCCACAATATCATCGACAATAATGGCGACTTTCCCCTTCACATCTCCCAAAATATGCATGACCTCGGTTTTTTCCGGGCTCATTCGCCGTTTGTCAACAATGGCCAACCCGGCCCGCAAACGCTTGGCGTAAGCGCGCGCCATTTTCACACCACCGACATCGGGAGCAACCACTACCATTTTCGCGGCATCCATCTTTTTGCGGTCAATGTAATCGCACAAGGTATTGATCGCGTACAAATGGTCGACGGGAATATCAAAAAAACCCTGGATCTGGCTGGCATGCAAATCCATGGCCAAAACCCGATTCGCCCCAGCCACCCAAATCATGTTGGCAATCAATTTCGCCGTGATCGGAACCCGCGGCTGATCTTTACGATCCTGCCGGGCATAACCATAATAGGGCAGGACAGCGGTAATCCGGTTTGCTGACGCCCGACGAGCCGCGTCCATCAAAATCAAAAGTTCCATGAGATTGTCATTGCTCGGTGGACAGGTCGGCTGGACGATGAAAACGTCCTTACCGCGAATATTTTCCTGAATTTGGACCCGGACCTCGCCTTCACTGAAACGGCCAACAATCACTTTGGTTAACGACTTCTTCAAACACTCACAAATTTCTTTTGCTAATGTCGGATTAGCGTTCCCGGTAAAAATGGCCATGCCATTCATAAGCGTTATCTCCCTTGATCTTTGCTCAAAGAATTTTTAGAATAGACTTTCCCCGGAACCCCTCGGACCATCGACCCATCCGGCACTTTTGTTCCCTTGGTGACGACACATCCGGCCGCGGTTAAAGCCTTTTTCCCGATTTTCACGGGTGCTACCAAAATCGAATCAGAGCCAATGAATGCTTGATCGGCGATGAAGGTGCGATTTTTCGCGCGGCCGTCATAATTCGCGGTCACGACACCGGCGCCGATATTCACCATCGACCCGACAACCGCGTCACCCAAAAAGCTAAAATGCTTCATGATCGATTGCCTTCCGATCTGTGTGCGCGACACCTCTGCGAAATTCCCAATCTCAACCTGATCTGCAAGCCTCGTTCCCGGACGCAGGCGCGTGAACGGGCCAATGACACAGCGCTTGCCGAGCCTGACGTTATTCTCGATCACCGTAAAAGGACGAATCACCGTATCGTGACCGATCTTGACATCCGCGTCGATGTACGTTGTTTTCGGATCAACAATGGTGACCCCTTGCCGCATCAAATTTTGTAGAATCCGCTCTCTTAAAATCGCTTCGCACCGTGCTAAGTCCTCACGGGAATTAACACCCAGGCCTTCTCTGCCGTCTTCGACCTCCAGCGTCTCCATTTTAAACCCTCGCTCAACGAGAATCTCGACGATGTCCGTCAAATAATATTCATTTTTGCTCTTGTTCTGCTGGACTTCTTTAATAAATTGAAAAAGCAACTTGGATTTGAAACAATAAACTCCGACGTTGATCTCCATGATATTTTTTTCAAATTCAGTGGCATCACGTTCTTCGCGAATCGCCGCCGCCTTGCCCAACGAACTGCGGATGATGCGTCCATATCCGCGGCTGTCATCGACGACCGCGGTTAAAAACGTGCAAGCGGCGTCCGACTTTTTATGTTTGCGGACCAAATCTCTGATCGTTTCTTTCTTGAGCAATGGCGTGTCCCCGCAAAGGACCAAAACATGGCCCTGGTATCCGCGAAAATATCCTTCCGCTGATTTGATGGCATCCGCGGTCCCTTTCAATCCCTTCTGAACAGCGACGGAAAAATCGCCGCCCAAATGAGAACTGATCTTTTCCTTTTGATGCCCCAGAACGACACAAGTTTTCAAAGAACCGACCACACGGCACAAATCAAGAACATAATCGATCAGTGGTTTGCCGCAAACCGGGTGCAATACTTTCAGCACGTCGGACTTCATCCGCGTTCCCTTACCCGCCGCTAAAATGATCGCTCGTAGATCTTTCAAACACGCTCCTCAAATTCCACTCATCAAACTGCCCAACCAGGGCTCGAATCTGTCGTCCCCCACCTTTCGGTGGCGAGACTCCCCAAAGGGGCTTCGCCCCTATGGCGCTCCCCCGTCGTAGCGGGGTCGCTGTTACCCCTAAAGCGTGGGGAAATTCTTTCCCCACTCCCCTTGAGGTTCGAGCTATTTTAGTACTGCCCAGCCAGGGCTCGAACCTGGAAAACGAGATCCAAATTCTCGTGTGTTACCAATTACACCACCGGGCAATGAATCCCTTAAAGCCTTAAGCCCGATTCCAAAACGCCAAAGGTTGATTCACCGTTATGAATCCTTAAGAAGCGGATTCTGAAGGGCCTTTTGACATTTCCTGATTAAAGGCTTCTAAAATCTTGTTCTGCAGATACTCACGAAAATCCTGCGTGATCGGATGAGCAATGTCGCGATGCTCGGATTTGGCATCCCGATCTTCCAAATCTCCAACCGCCTGAGGATGGATCCCTCCACCGCATTGGTTACAAAACTTACTGCCCACTTCATTTTTAAAATGACATTTGGGACAGGACAACTTCAACTTTCTAGACGGCATGGCGATAAAATAGCCGCTTGACCCTTGAATCACTTTGATATTTCTTACAACAAAGGCATTGTCAAAAGTTACCGTGGCGTAGGCTTTTAACTTCTTGTCTTGGCCTTCTTTCAAAAATACGCGGACTTCCGTTATCTCCATAAGCCTCTCCTGTTAGTATGTTCTCACGACAAATACCTGACGATAACGTGGTGCCAAAACTGCCTGTAAAGCGACTGCATGGCTTTGAGATTCAACAACTCCATAAACCGCCGGACCGCTCCCGGAAAACCTTGGCCCTACGACCCCCAAATCGGAAAAACGAGATATCACCCGATTCAAGTGCGGGGCAATGCTCAAAATGCTGGTCTCGAGATCATTCTTGAGATAATCTCGGGCCTTTAACAGATTATTATTTTTAAAATAACGGATAAGAATGTTAGCATTATCGTTTTGCTTTGTCAACTTCAATTTAAAGTGCGTAAATACTTCTCGTGAATACATTTTAGTGCGTGGAACAACCAAGATATGCCAAATCCGGACCGGTATTTTCAACTTGCGGATACGGTCTCCCCGCTCAGTACCCAGCGCCCAAGGAGTATCATAAAGAAAAAATGCAACATCACTGCCCAATTTTTTAGCAAATCCAACCAAAATCGATTGCGAAAGCCCCAAATCCCATAACCGATTCAAACCCAAAAGCGTTGTCGCGGCGTTGCTGGATCCTCCGGCCAGCCCTGCGGCCACGGGAATCCGCTTTTTGATAGTAACCTCAACCCCAAACGGAACCTGGAATTCCTTTTGCAGGAGCTCGGCCGCCTTAAAAATGAGATTTTTTCGCCCCACAGGGACCTGGGGATTATCACAACGGATCAAGATCTTGCCGGAACGATTTTTTCTAAAAGAAATCTCATCGCACAAATCAATCCGCTCAAAAATCGTTTCTAAGTTATGATAACCGTCAGGACGCTTGCCAAGGACTTTTAAGTAAAGATTGAGCTTGGCTGGGGAGAGTAAGGTTAATTGCCGCATGGAGAAGTGAGGAAGGAATTATTTTAACGAGTCGAGCTTTTTCTCGACTTCATGATTCGATTGCAGTTGGAGTGAAAGCGTCCAATATTTCTTGGCATCTTCTTTTTTATTCATGTTGAAATAAACATCGCCGATATGTTCATAAATCACCGGGTCTTTCAATTGCTGATCAGCCAGCTGAAAATATTTCAAGGCTTCATCATTTTTCCCTTGTTTGAAATAGACCCATCCCATACTGTCTAAATACGCGCCATTCTCCGGGTCGATCTGCAAAGCGTGCGCCACCAGTGTTGCGGCCTCGTCCAGCTTGACCCCTTCCTCGGCATAGGCATAGCCAAGCGAATTGAGCGCCCCGTCGTTTTCAGGGTCCAGACTCAGCGTGCGGGAAAAATATTCAACCGCCTTTTGCTTTTGCCCGATTTCAAAATAAAGCGCTCCCACCAAAAAGGTGACGTCCGGACTCTCCGGCTCAAATTTTAAGAGGATTTCGAACTGTTTGATCGCTTCCTGGTATTTTTTCTGCGAATAGTAGAGTTGTCCCAAATAACCATAGATCTCAACGTTCTGCGGTTCCGTATCGGAAAAAGACGTAAGGATTGATTCATATTCTTTGGCGGCACTGTCAAAGTCCTTCTTTGTCGTATAGACCAGTGCCAATAAATAGCGGGCCTGAACGTTATGCTCATCAAACTTCAGGACTTTTTTCAGTTCAACAATCGCCTCATCCAACTTTCCCATACGGGCGTAATTGGCCCCCAGCCGCAGATGCACCGCGTAATTATCATCATAGCCAGCGGATTTCTCGAATTCCTCGACGGCCTTCGCACTTAACCCTTGCAGGTCGTAGACCACCCCCATGGTATAAGAAGCCAAACTCTTGCTCTTATTGATGTTGTCTTCGTAGGCAAAAATTTCGGTAGGATTCAAAACCAGCAGGGCGCATCCCAGAAAAAAAGCAAACGGCAAAAATCGGGAATGACAAAATAATCCTTCCGCTGCCGCGTTGTGGTGGGACTTGCGGAGAAAATTTTTTCGATGCGCACCCATCAAAAATTATGACCAATCGCGCTTCTTAAGATGACGACGCGATTTTCTTAATTTTTTTCTTTTATGGGTTGTGATCTTACGACGTTTTCGTTTTTTACCGCATGGCATATCTTGTGACCTCTCTCATCTTGCCAAAAAATTAATAAATGATTTTATTCAATGAGTACTCAATGATCCCTTGCGCGCCAGCCTGCTTCAACAGTGGAATGATCGTCCGCACCTTTTCTTCTCTAATCACGGTCTCAACAGCGTGCCAGCCTGACTGACTCAAAGGAGAAATCGTTGGATTTTGCAGGGAAGACAACCGCTTCAAGACCTGGTCCAAATTTTTATCCTGCACGTTGAGTTTCAATCCGACCATGCCATTGGCTTCAATCGCCCCTTTCAAGAGCATCACCAATTGTTCCATTTTATTTTTTTTCCAGGCGTCATGCAAAGCGGTCTTATTGGCAATGAACTGGGTGGTGGATTCACAAATGGTCGCGACAATTCGTAATTTATTCGCCCGCAGACTGCTGCCGGTCTCGGTTAACTCGACGACGGCATCGACCAAACCCGCGGCGACCTTTGCCTCGGTGGCACCCCAGCTGAACTCAACTTCAGCTTTCACTTTATTTTTTTTAAGATATTTCTTCGTCACATTGACCAGTTCCGTGGCGATCCGCTTGCCTTCCAAATCCTTGACCGACTTGATGTTCGAGTCTTCAGGGACCGCTAAAACCCACCGCACCTTCACCGAAGACTGCTTCGCGTAAACAAGATCAGCCAAACTCGTCACCTTGGAATCATTTTCAAGCGTCCAGTCAGCACCGGTGATGCCGCAATCCAAAACACCGTCTTCGACATAGCGCGCCATCTCCTGTGCCCTCAGCAAAACCGGATCAATCTCTTCGTCATCAATATAGGGGAAATAGGATCGTTCCGAAACATAGACCCGAAACCCCGCCCGCTCAAAAACCTTGATGGTCGCGTCTTGGAGACTTCCCTTTGGCAATCCCAATTTTAATTTTTTCATTCCTTATCCTTCGCTGAGCCATCTATTTAAAAACAGGCTGTATTATAACCTTCGCGTTTTTCATTGTAAAGCAAAATTGATAAATCGACTTCCTCCCTTGTCAAAAAAACGGCAAGAGTCTATAATGATTCACTTTACAAAGCACAACCAACCATGAAAAGGGAAATATATGCTAAAAATCTTGCGAAAAAAAGGGGTCATGAAAATGACCCTTTGGGTGATTGCCGTCATCATCATCATCTCGTTTGGTCTTTTTGGGCAAAGCGATCATCTGAATCAAGCCAGGCTAGGCCAGACGGCGGGCAAAATTTTTAATAAAAAAATCTCCCTGGACGAATATGCACGCACGGCCAAACAAACTGAAATCCAGGCCATGATGCTTTACGGCCAAAACTTTAAGGAAATCAAAAACTTTCTGAATTTAAACTCCGAGACCTGGGACCGGATCATTCTCTTGCACGAGGTCAAGCGTTTAGGCATCAAAGCCTCCGACGAAGAATTGATCAAAACCATCCAATCCTATTCCTTCTTCAAACGCAATGAAAAATTTGACGAACAACTTTACGAGGTGATCCTCAAACACATCTTCAACGTTGCCCCGACGGTCTTTGAAGAAAGCACACGCGACTCGCTTAAAATCCAAAAACTTTTAAAAAAGGAAACCGCCAACGTTTCCTTGACCGACGAAGAAGCCCTTAAGGCCTATCAGGAGCAAAACGAAAAAGTCCAAGTCAGCTATGTTCTCATCAATGCTGATCAATTTCTAAACCAGGTCACATTTGATGAAACCGCGGCCAAAGAATATTACCAGGGGCATAAAAATGAATTCACCCTTCCTCCGATGATCAATGTGGCGTTCATCCGCTTTGATTTCGCCAAACACATCGAAAAATCCGCGGCCTTGGCCCGTGCCGAGCTGATCGCTGACATCCTGCGAAAAAATAAAAACTTTGAGCAGGTCGCCAAAGAGCAGAATCTGACCATTGAAACAACCGGATTTTTCAGTCAAGAAAAGCCAACCCTCAAATATGGCTGGCCGTTTCCAGCGATCTTCAAGATCTTTCAAATGAGAAACAATGACGTCATCGACCCCATCGAGACCGCTGACAGCTATCACATCACCTGGATTCAGGAAAGACGGGATTCCATCATTCCGGAATATGAAGACGCCAAGGACACCGTCAAGGAAACTTGGATCAAATACAAAGCCCAAGAACTGGCCAAGGTCAAGGCGGAAGAAATCCTGCAATCCATCAAAGACGAATCCGCGAAATATAAAATTCCGGATTTCGTGGAAATCGCTAAACAAAAAAAATTGGTCGTCAAACAAACTCCGCTTTTTACGCGTGAGCAATATCTGCCGGACCTAGGCGAATCAAAAACCTTTAAGGCGTCAGCTTTCAAACTGACTGAGGATCAACCTTTGAGTTCGGTCGTTGAACTAAGACAGGGGCAATACATTCAGCACCTTGACCACAAAGAATTGGTTTCCGAGGAAGATTTTAATAAAGGAAAAGAAGAATTTACAAAAAATCTATTGGAAGAAAAGAAAACCAAAGTCTTTAATGAGTTTCTAACCTTATTGCGGATCAATTCCCAGCTGGAAAACAATATCCCGGACACCCGGAATCCAGAGCCTTAAGATTTGGCTTGTCCGGCGATGATTTCTTCATAATCTTCCGGAAAAACATGTTCCATCCCTTGAATAATTCCAGCCTGATCAATGAAAAAAAATGTGGGCACACCAATGATCGAGTACAATTCCGCTACCTGGCCCTCTTCATCGAAAAAGACATCAAACGGAACGCTGTATTTCTGCATATAAGCCTCAACCGTCTCGGCGGGTTCTTCCAAATCAACCAGTGCGACCTTAATCCCTTTTTCTTCGATCGCCTTCGCATGCTCGCTCAACAGCTTCAATTGTTCTCGACAGTGCGGACACCACGTTGCCCAGAAGAAGACAATGACTGGTTTCCCTTGACGAAAATCCTTCAAACTCAAAGCTTCTTGCTTGAGCGTCTTGAGCGTGAAATCCGGGCTTTGCTCTCCAATCAATGAATCTTCAAAATAAAAAGATTGCGCCTGGGCCGGTGCAGAATAAAAACAGAAAAATAAACCGAACAGCAGCGCACAAAAAATCTTTTTCAATGTGTTGATCATTTCACCGACTCCTTAATCCAGTTCAAATAATCTTGATTCCCTCCTAAGATCGGCAGGGCAATCACTTCTGGGACTTGATAACTGTGCAGTTCCTTAACAGCAACGGTGATTTCTTTCAGATGTTCCGATCGGCTTTTTAAGACAAGCAGGGTTTCATTGGCATCGTCGATTTTACCTTCCCACCAAAACAACGACTGTACTCCATCGAGAATGTTCGCGCAGGCGATCAATTTCTTTGCTAAAAGCCCTCGCGCGATTTTTTGCGCCTCGGCTTTATCTTTGGCAGTGACCAATATGACAATATTATCGGTATTCATAATCCTCTTGCCTGCTTTGAATTTTCATTATACCCGCGTTGACACATTTTTCAATGGCATTATTCTCCCCAGCTCTCCCACCCCGTAGGTGAACCTACGGGGTTGGGTATCTCAGCTAAAGAACATGAGTGACGCGTGCCGTCCGGCC
>JAHFFS010000102.1 GCA_023247815.1 Candidatus Omnitrophota bacterium | reverse complement strand
ACGTTGTCACCGGCTTGCCCCTCATCCAATTCCTTACGAAACATCTCAACGCCGGTGATAACGGTTTTCTGGACAAGATCTCTTAGCCCCACAACGTCGACTTCCTGACCGACCTTACAACGTCCGCGTTCGATTCGACCGGTCGCGACCGTTCCTCGTCCGGAAATTGAGAAGATATCCTCAACACCCATCAAAAACGGTTTATCAAGTTCTCGAACCGGCTGTGGAATATATTCATCAACCGCCTTCATCAACTCGTCCAAACACTTGGTCTTGGCCGGATCATCAGGATGATTGAGCGCGTCCAAAGCGCTTCCCTTAAGGATCGGTGTTTTGTCGCCGTCGAATTTATACTTATTGAGCAGCTCACGCACCTCAAGCTCGACGAGATCCAGCAGTTCTTTATCCTCGACCTGATCGCATTTGTTTAAAAACACAACCAGTCGCGGCACGTTCACCTGACGGGCCAAAAGGATATGCTCACGGGTCTGCGGCATGGGACCATCGGCCGCGGAAACGACCAGGATCGCCCCATCCATCTGCGCCGCGCCGGTAATCATGTTCTTGATATAGTCGGCGTGACCAGGACAGTCGACGTGCGCGTAATGCCGCTTTTCCGTTTGATACTCCAAATGCGAAATATTGATCGTAACCCCGCGCTCTTTTTCTTCCGGGGCATTGTCAATGGAATCGTACGAACGAGCCTCAGCCAACCCTTTTTTGCTTAAGTAGGTCGTTATGGCGGCACTCAACGTTGTTTTTCCATGATCGACGTGTCCAATCGTTCCAATATTCAAGTGCGGTTTATTTCTGATAAATTTTTCTTTAGCCATAACATTTCCTCCCTTTTGTTCTTAGAATGTTTCCTTTTTCAATTTGCTGTTCATTGACGACCTATTTTTTTGATTTTCCATCTTCCCGCTCGCCTTTGATTTTCTCGGCGACGTTATTGGGAACTTGTGCATAAAACGCGGGTTGCATCGCAGAAGAAGCTCGTCCCTGAGTTAATGATCTGACCGCACCGGCATAATTGAACATCTCTGCCAACGGGACTTCGCAGCGGGCCACTTTCAGTTTCCCGCGATTGCCTAAACTAACGATCTTCGCGCGTCGGGTATTCAAATCGCCGATGACCGAACCCATGAAATCTTCCGGTGCAGTTACCTCTAAATCCATCACCGGTTCCATGAATGCCGATTTTCCTTTTGCCAAAGCTTCCCGCAAAGCGATTTTCCCCGCCAGCATAAAAGCGATTTCGCTGGAATCCACATCATGATACGATCCGTCAATCAGTGTCACAGTAAAATCCGTCACCGGGTAACCAGCTAAAATACCGGTCAAGGCCTGTTCGCGGATTCCTTTTTCAATGGCTGGGACAAATTCACGCGGAATGGCCCCGCCCTTGATTTTATTAACAAACACAATACCCTGGCCTCGTTCTGTGGCCGGTTCAACATCAATCACGCAATGCCCATATTGCCCGCGACCGCCGGTCTGGGAAATGAATTTTCCAACAACGTCACTGACTTTCTGAGTGATGGCTTCATGATAAGCGACTTCCGGACGGCCTATTTCACATTCCAGATTGAATTCCCGCCTCATCCGGTCAATGATGATTTCCAAATGCAATTCCCCCATTCCGGAAATGATCGTCTGGCCAGTGTCTTTATCGTATTTCACCTTGAGTGAAGGATCTTCATCCAAAAATTTTCTTAACGTCAGGCCCAGTTTGTCCTGATCAGACTTTGACTTTGGCTCAATCGACATCGAGACCACCGGTTCCGGAAAATCCATGCTTTCGAGCAAAATCGGATTTTTCTCGTCGCAAAGGGTGTGTCCCGATTTTGTTTCCTTCAATCCAACCAGGGCCACGATCTCCCCCACTTCCGCGTCGGACACGATCTCCTGTTTGTTCGCGTGCATAACCACAATTTTTGAAATCCGCTCTCTGGCCTGCACGACCGAATTGAACGTCGTGCTGCCCGAAGTGATCCGTCCAGCATAAATGCGGGTATAAAAAATTTTTCCGACATATGGATCGGTAGCAATTTTAAAAACCAAGGCGGTAAAAGGTTCATTAGGGTCGGCTTTTCGTTCAACCGGCTCTCCCCCTTTGAGGGTGGTTCCAGCGATCGGCGGAACATCTAAAGGTGAAGGTAGATAATCGCAAATGGCATCCAAAAGCAATTGCACCCCACGGTTCCTTAAGGAGGTGCCGACAAGCACCGGCAAAAATTGACTTTTGACAACCGCGCGCCGGATCGCGTGCTTGATCTCATCGCCAGAAATGGGCTTTCCCTCAACAAATTTTTCCATGATCTGATCATCCGCGTCAGCCAGCCGCTCAATCAACGTGTGACGATAGGCTTGCAATCGCTCTTTGAACTCCGCCGGCACTTCTTCGCGAACCATTTCCATCCCTTCAGCGTCGGTGTAGGTGATGTATTGTTCGTTGAGGATATCGATGATTCCTATGAACTTATCTTCGGCCCCGTCGGGAAAATAGATCGGTGCCGCATTGGCCCCCAGACGCTCATGAATATCAACAAGCACTTGATCAAAATTCGCTCCCAAACGATCGATCTTATTGACAAAGGCCAGCCGTGGGACATGATAACGATCGGCCTGGCGCCAGACCGTCTCGGTCTGCGATTGCACGCTGCTGCAGCCGCACAAAACCACAACCGCGCCGTCCAAGACTTTCAAAGAACGTTCCACTTCAACGGTAAAATCCACGTGCCCCGGCGTATCAATGATATTGATCTTTTTATCCTGCCAAAAACAGGTGGTCGTGGCGGCCGTGATCGTGATCCCGCGCTCTTGCTCCTGCTCCATCCAATCCATAACAGCATTGCCCTCATCCACGGTCCCCATTTTATGAATCACCCCGGTATAAAACAAAATGCGCTCGGTCGTCGTTGTCTTGCCCGCGTCGATATGGGCGATGATTCCGATGTTTCTGACATTTTCTAAAGGTATTCTCTCTGACATCGTGATTCTTTCGTAACAAATCCCCGGGGTCTCTCAGATCAACTTCTTGAAGAGTCCCCGGGGATTTGTTTACCATCGCAGATGCGCGAAGGCCTTATTGGCCTCGGCCATTTTATGTGTCTCGTCCCGCTTCTTGATCGCCGCGCCTTCCATCTTATAGGCCGCGATCAGTTCATCGGCTAATTTATTAACCATCGGCTTGCCCTTTTTCTTGCGGGCAAAATCACGAATCCATCTCATCGCCAAAGAATTGCCTCTCACTGGAGTGACTTCAATAGGGATTTGATAAGTGGCCCCTCCCACCCGGCGAGGTTTCAATTCAACGCGAGGGCGAACATTTTCCAAGGCCTTGTTAAACGCCTTGAGTTCGCTTTCTTCCTGAGTCCGCTCTTTCAACGTCGACAAGGCGTCATAAACAATTTTTTGGGCGACTGTCTTTTTACCGGAATGGATCATCATACTGATGAACTTCGCGACCAAAGGACTGTTCAACTTTTGATCTGGCTCGGCTCTTCTTTTATCGGCTCTTCGTCTTCGCATAATCTCGTAAAAATCCCTTAAGAATCTTTTTCCCTTTTCGCGCCGTATTTTGAGCGGCTGCGTTTTCGTTTGGCAACACCCGCGGTATCAAGCGTCCCTCGGACGATATGATAACGAACCCCAGGGAGATCTTTCACCCGACCGCCGCGGACCAACACAATCGAATGCTCTTGCAAATTATGCCCTTCACCGGGAATATACGACGTGACTTCAGTCCGGTTGGACAATCGAACACGAGCAATTTTACGCAATGCTGAATTCGGCTTTTTCGGTGTCATCGTCCGCACCTGCAGACAAACACCGCGTTTTTGCGGACACGCGTCAAGCGCTGGAGACTTACCCTTTTTTTGCTTGCGGTTCCGGCTCAGTCTGATGAGCTGTTGTATCGTCGGCATATTTTGTAAAATCCACTTTTTCGTATCGTTTCAAACCCGTACCTGCAGGAATCAAATGTCCTACAATTACGTTTTCTTTTAATCCGCATAAGAGGTCAACTTTACCAGAAGAGGCCGCCTCTGTCAAGACTCTTGTGGTCTCCTGAAAACTTGCGGCAGAGATGAAACTCTCTGTGGTTAAAGACACTTTCGTAACTCCCAAGAGCTGCGGAGTGGCTTGCGCGGGCTTGCCTTTTTTCTTTAAAACCAGGTCATTGATCTTCTGAAATTTCACCCTATCCACCTGCTCACCAACTAGGAGTTCGGTGTCGCCGGAGTCCTCGATTTTGACCTTTTTCAACATCTGTGAAATGATCAACTCAATATGTTTGTCGTTGATGCGAACTCCTTGCAAACGATAGACTTCCTGAATTTCATTGAGCAAATATTCTTGGAGAACCTTGTCACCGCAAACCCTTAAAATATCATGCGGAACAACCGGCCCATCGGTCAATTGCTGCCCGGCAAATACCCGGTCGCCTTTATAAACGTTCGGATGTTTCCCGTGCGGGATCGTATATTCCTTGCTCATACCCGTCGAACTTTTCACATTGATCGTTCGCAAACCCTTACGGTCCTCGCCGAACTCAACGATCCCATCGATCTCACTGATGACCGCTGGGTCCTTTGGCCGACGAGCTTCAAACAATTCCGCCACCCGCGGCAGACCACCGGTGATATCGCGCGTCTTACCAACACCACGAGGGATCTTGGCGATGAGATCGCCCGCGTTCACTTTCGACCGGTCACTGACCAGGATATGCGCCCCAACGGGGATGGAATAGATCCCCACAACTTCTTTTTTTTCATCGGTGATGATGATCTGTGGATGAAATTCTTGTTTGTGCTCGACGATGACCCGCTCGGTGATGCCGGTGATCGGGTTCTGCTCTTCCTGAACAGTCACATCATGAATCAGGTCTTCCGAATTGACCTCCCCCTTGACTTCGGTGATGATGGGAATGGTATACGGGTCCCAGGTCGCGAAAACCAACCCGTCTTTGACCTCGGTCCCGTCGGCAAATTTGATATTCGCGCCCTGGGGAAGTTGATAGCGTTCAAATTCGCGTCCATACTCATTGTTGATGCTGATCGATCCGTTTCGATTCAAAACAACAAATTCTTTATTTCGCTCGACGACGCGAAGTTGATGGTATTTGATGATCCCTTTATTTTTTGATTTATAAAACGATTGTTCAACCGCGCGGCTGGCCGTTCCGCCAATGTGAAACGTTCTCATCGTCAGCTGCGTTCCAGGTTCGCCGATGCTTTGCGCAGCAATGGTCCCCACCGCTTCTCCAACCTCAACGAGCCGTTGGCTGGCGAGATTGCGGCCATAACATTTAGCGCAAACACCACGCTCGACTTCGCACGTTAAAACACTGCGGATCCGCACTTTTTCAATTCCCAGCTGCTCGATGACCGTCGCCTTTTCCTCCGCGATGATTTCTCCCGCCTCGACAACAACTTCATCGGTGATCACATCAACGATGCTGTCTAAGGCGACACGACCGGTGATCCGCTCTTTCAAACTGACAACCAATTCTTCACCTTCAACAATCGCGGATACCGTAATCCCGTTAACGGTTCCGCAATCCTCCTTGGCCACGACGATCTCTTGCGCGACATCGACCAACCGACGGGTCAAATAACCAGCGTCCGCGGTCTTTAAAGCGGTATCTGCTAAACCTTTGCGGGCACCATGGGTCGAAATGAAATATTCCAAAACCGTTAAACCTTCTCGGAAACTGGCGGTGATCGGGTTTTCAATGATCTCGCCCGACGGCTTGGCCATCAACCCGCGCATACCGGAAAGCTGACGGATCTGCAAACGCGAACCACGCGCTCCCGAATCCGCCATAATGAACACGGGGTTGAACGGATCCATATGACGAAAGACCAAATCAGAAAGCGCCTCGGTCGTATGAGTCCAGATATCAATCACTTTATTGTAAC
>JAHFFS010000005.1 GCA_023247815.1 Candidatus Omnitrophota bacterium | reverse complement strand
ATCAGCGGTTGATAAATCGGCCTTTGTTAAAAATGTTTCTTGCACGGGCAGACCGGACTGTTTTGCCACTTGGATCACTTGCCAACGGGTGATACCGTCCAAACCGCCGGATTTCAAACGCGGAGTTAACAACTGCCTGTTTTTTACCAAAAAAATATTGCTGCGGCTGGCCTCCGCCACTTCCCCGCGCTCATTTAAAAGCACCACCTCATCAAACCCCAGGGCTTTAGCTTTCATATACACCTGATAAAAATTTCCATAAGCCAGCGACTTCACATGACTTGGCTTTGCGTCGGAACAAATCTTCCGACGAGCCATCTGCACATGGAACCCTTTTTCGTATTTTGCTTTCGGGTAAAGCTGATGCGGCAAAACCATCGCGCAAAAAATATCTTTGCTCGACTGCTGCCAAGCCATCAACCGCACGCGAGCCAACTGGAAACCATTCTTTCTGATGACGTCTTTGATAATCTTCTTCCATCGTTGAATAGTTGGAACTTTCTGAATTCCAACCGTGGCCGCGCCCTTAACAAACCGTTCGAGATGCCGTTCCAACAAAGAAACCTTTCCCTGATGAAAAAGCATAGTTTCAAAAACTCCGTCGACCGAAAACTTACCAGGTATTAAGGAATCACAAAACGCCTCTGGGACCTCCCGCGTTTCTCCGTCCCAATAAATCCACACCCCCTTCTTCTGACCATTCTGACCTCGCAGGTCAGAAGTTTGGTCAGTCATTTTTAACAAGCATTCTTTCAAGGCCTTGGCTTTATCCAACGTCTCCTGATACTCGGCATTGGGCTTTGAATCCGCCACAATCCCGCTGCCGACCTGAAAAGCCACTCGCGGCCCCTGACGGAGCAAAGTACGGATCAAAATATTAAAATCCATGTTCCGGTCAAACGAAACATATCCCAAACACCCGGTGTAAATCCCGCGGGGCGTCTTTTCCAATTCTTGAATGATCTGCATCGCGCGGATTTTGGGACAGCCGGTGATGGACCCGCCGGGAAAAGCCGCACCCAACAAATCAAAACAATCTTTATCTTTTCTTAACCGGCCAGAAATGGTTGACGTGGCCTGATGGACGGTTTTGTATCGCTCCAAAGTCCGCAGGCGTTCCACCTGAACGGATCCAAAATCGCACACCCGTCCCAAATCGTTGCGTTCCAGATCGGTGATCATCAGCAATTCAGCTTTTTCCTTGCTGCTATGCAGCAAACTCTCTCTTTGTTCCCAATCATCCTTTTGATTTTCTCCTCGGGGTCGAGTTCCCTTCATAGGGCGGGTCTGGACCATATTCTCTCGCAGACTTAAAAACCGTTCCGGCGAACTGCTGATGATCTGAAATCCTCCGACGTCAAGATAAGAAGAAAAAGCCGCTGGGGAAAGGTCCTTCAACACCTCGTAAAGTTTTAATGAATCATCCTTGCCTTGAGACGATGGTAAATCGCAATGAAATCTTTGTGACAGGTTCACCTGATAAATGTCGCCGGCACGGATATACTCTTTGGCTTTCTGAACGGCCCGGACATACTCGCCTTTACTGAAATTGCTTTGCAAACGAAAAACGCTTGGGCGAAGAGGAATGAAAATCTCTGGCAACTCTTCCTTCTCTAAACAAAAAATGATCTCCTGAACACGCCTTTGCGCCCTCATTTTTCGCGCTGCTAAAGTCTTTTCCGGCCAACCAGATGAACAAATAAAAATCTTGCTCTGCTGATGATCAATCGTGATGACCGTATCATAAAAACCAAACCATCCGTCGAAGATCCCCTTAGCTCGTCGGACAGATCCAACACGTTCCAGGGTCAAACCATAATCATAGCTCAAATATCCCATGATCCCAGTGGGAAACGGCGTTGGGCATTGCGATTTCTGAAAATGGAACGGTTCAAAATGTTTGCGCAGATTGGGAAGGAAACTGCGGCCATCGCCCTTGAAGACAAAAAAAGGATCGCACCCCATGAAAGAATAACGGCCGTAATCCTTATGGCGCAAACTGCTCTCTAAAAGAAAGGCGTGGGGATGATGACGCAAGCGTCGAAACAGCTTAAAACAATCGCCCTTGAATTTGAGGGATTCCAGAATTAAGAAATCTTTACGCATGGATTTGATGGTGGGGGCTGCCCCTTAAGGGGGCAGCCCTAAAAGAGGTCTTCACGAGATTTATTTACTTAACGCGGCTACCCAACGCGACATCTTTTTCCGGCTTTAACAAGGTGATATTTTCTGGACCACCAGCAGCTAAAATCATCCCTTGCGATTCCTCCCCGCGGATCACGGCCGGTTCCATATTATTGATCATAATGACCTTCTTACCGACGAGCTCCTCTTTGGTGTAAACCGGCCGGATCCCGGCGATGAGTTGTTTTTCAGCGGTTCCCGTATCAACTTTAATCACATACAGTTTATCGGCGTTCGGGTGCACTTTGACTTCCTTGATTTGAGCGACGATGATTTCGAGTTCCTTAAACTGATTGATGCTGATCATAGGACTGACTCCTTGTTATGATAAGTAGAAATGAGTTTGAGTTTCTCTTCCCTCGTCAAATTTTTGATGGCGGCTTCGCGTTTGAGCGCCGTGGACCGCGTACGGCAAGCTCTTTGGTAGAACAATTTTGAAAATTTGAACGCCCTCGTAAAACGCGAACCCTTCCCTTCTTGATGTTCTTTCATCCGACGCACAAGATCATTGGTGATCCCCGTGTACAAAGGGCCGGATTGGGTCTGTAAAATATAAACGTGCCACATACAAGCAACCCTCCGCAAATTTCAAATGATCCCGCCGTAGCGCGGGGCCCCGTCATTCACGACCCGTAAGAAAGAAGGCATTTTCCGGGAAGGGATCACCATTTCCGTGACTTTTTCGTGCGTGACGTCTTCAAAAATCATCGTCATCCCCCTACGACCGTCCTCGTCGACAAAATGCTTAACGTAAAGGCTGTAACGCGCGCCTAAATAATCCCATTCGATCAGCTCATTGATTTTTGGCATAAAGAATCCTTTCAAAAATAAATATTTTTAAAGACCGGACGGGACATTACCAAAGATGACCTGATAATAGCCCCAAAGTGCCTTAAACGCTTTGACCGTTGCCATCCCCATCCACCAGCTTAAAATGCCAATGATCAGCGTCCAAATGATTTTTGTCTTGATCGTCCAGCCCGGCCGCAGCCAAATGAACGGTAAAACCAACGGACCAAAAGACAAGAAAATTATCACCAACGCGCGCGTGTCAAAATACCATTTTAATTTCTCTTCCGATGCTTGCGCTGCTGCCGGGGTCAGCCCCTGATCTAAAGATCCTCCACAACTCAAACATTTGATCGCGTCAGCTTCCAACTCTTTCGCGCAAAAGGGACATTTTTTCATCGATTGAATTCTCCTTCTCGTTAACTATTGCGGCTTAACCAATACTCAAGCAGTCTTCCTTAAAACGATGGATCCGTTCATCCAAAATCACGTCGCTGTGCAATAACGGCCGCCTTAACGTGATCCCTGCCATTGACGTGCATCGGCTTAAAGCCACATAGACTTGCCCGTGCGAAAAGGCCCCGGTGTCAAAGTCGACCACAATTTTATCAAACGTCTGGCCCTGACTTTTATGGATGGTGACCGCCCAGGCCAACTTGATCGGATACTGTTCGAATTGACCAATGACCTTTTCATCAATCTTGTCTTCAATATCATTGTAGGTATAACTGATCTTCTCCCACTTGAAAGGAGTGACGTCATGAATGCTCCCATTGATCTCAACGCGAATGAAGTCCTGGTCCAAATCATGGATCTTTGCCAAGGTACCGTTGACCCAGCGTTTCTGGTCATCGTTGCGAATGAGCATGATCTGCGCCCCCTTTTTCAAAGACAAATGCTCGTCAGTGGGGAAACTCCCGTATTCAAATTGGCCGTTCACGCTAGCCTTGTAAACAAACTCTTGGCCGGTGAGTCTGGCCAACCGCATTTTATTGATGGCCCCGGCCCTTTGATTGGTCGTCGTTAAGATCACCGAAGATTCTTCATCGAATTCGTTTTCCGTCAGGCGATTGATCTGGCTTAAGTCCATTTTCGTCATGGTCTTGGTCCGGATTTTCTCAAGCAGCGAAAGGAACTCGCCGTCTTTCTGCCGATGGACTTCTGTCAGCTCGAGCTTTTTCAACTTCAATTCCTGAAAAACTCTGGCGCTAAAGAAATACGGGCTCTGATAATCCAAATCAAAGACTTCTTTCATCTCCCGGTCGACCACCGGCGGCAGTTGATAAAGATCACCAAAAAAGAACACCTGCACCCCGCCGAAAGGCTTCTTCATCTCATCCCGGTTGAGGCGCAGCGAATAATCAATCCCGTCAAGCAGGTCTGCTCTGAGCATCGACACCTCATCAATCATCAGGGTATCCATCTTGCGCATGAGGGAGCTATTGCGCAGGCGGCGAAGGTTTTCTTTACGGATGTATTTCGGCGGAAAACGAAAAAAGGAATGGATCGTCTGTCCTTTGATATGAATGGCGGAGACGCCCGTCGGAGCGACGATCACGATGTTTTTTTTGCTTTTTTCTTTTAGATAGCGCAAAAGGGTGGTCTTGCCGGTCCCAGCCTTGCCGGTCACAAAGAGGTGTTCCGCGGTCTTTTCCAACAAATCCAACGCCTGCTGAGGAACACTCCCTTTTGAATATTCTGCGGGAAACATAGAGTGCATTGTAGCATAAGCGCAAAAAAGGAGCCATACTCTCTAAAGCAAAATAATTGAAGTGCTTAGAGGAATCAAACCAAAACATATCTCTAACACCATCGCTGCTCCATCGCGGCGCTCCAATTGTTAGAGTATTCATTCAGCTCAAACTTCATAAAACTCTCATTTATTTCCTAATCCTTATCTCAAAAAAAGGTCAATAATTCTTTCGAATCAATCCAAAACTATGTGCCGCGTATTCTTTTTGTTTAAATTTTTTAACGATCTCTTCAAAGGCCTTATTCCAATGAATGTCATGACTCATTAAATACCCTCCTTGAGGAATGAAAGGCCACGCCATTTCAAATTCGGCTTTCATATGCTCATAGGTATGTAGACTATCATGGTGAAACAGATCAACCCTTCCGACTTTCATTAAAACTTCCGGCAGTATTGCTAAACTATCCCCTTTATATGACTGCCATCGTGACCGTAATGAATCAGGAATCACCCAACCCGGTTCACATCCATGAGGCAAATGCTTCCTCACGCCTTCTGTTGTACTTTCATTAATAGGAGAATACGCCGGATAATCAATGCTTAGGAGCGTTCCATTTATCCGATCTTCAATGAAATTGTCCTCCAAAGCCCTTAAAAACATTGCAGAAGAGTACCCATCAAAAACCCCGGTTTCAATGATAATTTTTGGTTTGATGATTCTAATCAATACGTATAAATAATAAAAATCCTCATTGATCATAAATTTTTCATTTGCGTAACGAAAACTTTTCTCTTGAAGTTCCGTTAAAAAATCATGGTGAGAATCGAGAATTTTCTTAAAATGAACATATCTTTGGAATGATTCTCCCGTCGCCATGAAAACAACATCGGAATGCTTTCCTAAAAAGTGAGATGTAAAATATTTAGGGGATGTTATTAAGTACCGCAGTCCCCTTAAAATTCGCACTCTCAAAATAAATCCTCTCTACAAGCTGCTCCTAGAAACCTGCTTTTGCGAAATACTCTTTATCTTATCTTTAACAAATATAGTAATTTAATTTGGAAACTTATCAATAGATGCTTAATAAATAAAAAAGCCCCCCAGTTGAGGGGCCTTAAGATGGCGGGCCCGACGAGATTTGAACTCGCGATCTTCTGATCGACAATCAGATATGTTAACCAAACTACACCACGGGCCCAAAATCCTAGCTAAAGCGGGTTATCTTAATACCGAAAATTCGCTTTGTAAAGATTTTTCTTTCGCTTCTCGTCTCAAAATAGGATCACCCCATCCTAATCACCCTTCGCAGAAACTGGGCTATGCGTTCCATCATCAGGAAAATGCTGCGTTGCGATCCTATCCACAGACGCCCCTCTCGATTAACAATGTCCCCCGAACCGACCAGTCGGTCTAAACGCGTCCGCAAAATTTTTTCATCATTGTAATTTCGCAAAAGTTCTTCCCGCTTGAGTCCTTTGGGATAAACATCCGTAAATTCTCTGAGAATGCGAATCCTGATGGACGATTCATACGGACCATAGATATACAGGACATAAAGAAAACAGAGCAATCCATAAATACCTAAGGAACAGATCAGCAGCAATAACAGCATTGGCAGACCAAAAGAATTTTTAAGATCTAAAACAAAAAAAACATAGACTCCTGCTGTGATATCCACAACTGCACCCAGAAAAAATATGAACAGCAGTCCCTTTATGATCCGTCTCGATGATATAAAACGAAAAATGGTAAGCTGCACAATCAGATAACAGATAAACCCTGCAAACGCTGTGAACACAATGGCCTGATCACAGGAAACGGTCATAAACGGTCCTTCCGCATTTTCCCAAACATCAACTCATAAAATTTAAATACCTGACAACAGACCACTCCCCGCTTGGAGAGTCGGTAACCCCCATTGTTCTCTTCTATGATTCCCTGAGCTAACAATTCCTCAAAGCGTGCCATCACAAACGACCGGTCGGCAAGCCGTTTAACCAAATCCACAAACGTGATACCTTCTTCGTCCCTGATCACCATCATCGCCGAACGGGAAAGGCTATCAATGATCTCTGAGGCGTAAAAATTCAAATAAAAAGGAATGAGCAATACATAAAATACTTCGGAAGTTAAGGGAAGTTTCCATCGCCAAAATGAATCAACGGGAAACAGCGGTGCGAGGCTATGAGCCAGCAGACGGGACCCAATAAAAAAAACCGCCGCCAGAAAAAAAAATTGTAAGACCTTGAGTGTTTTATCTGCGCTCCAACGGCAATAAACCAGATGACACACGACCGCAAGGAAAAAGCAAAAAGAAATGGCAATGAGATCAATCATTTTCCCGACGGATTCTTTTTCACGTAGACATCCATCATCAAATGCAGGATGGTATTGACCATACATTTAAGATTATTAAACCTTATGGCTTTGGAGTTAGCCGCGTTATCATTTTTATTAGCAAAAGGGATTTCTTCATACGAAACCCCCAATTTCAGACAACGGATCAATAACTCCAAAAAATAATCGTAGCGATCAGCGAAAACTTTGACACTTCTGACCAAGGAAAGTTTATAAATCGATGGGCCGTTGTAGTATTTAAGCCGTAGGTGAAATAACGTATTTAAAACTTTCGTCAAAAAAATCGAAAGATTTCGACGCAAAAAAGACCGTTCATGATTGTTAGACATATACGCAACGACCAGGTCCGCTGATCCCGTGGCTTGAATGATATTCATAAACGTTTTCTCTGCAATCGAATTGTCTCCGGCAAACCAGGTGACATATTCTTTACTGGCGAGCCTGATCCCTTCTCGGCTGGCAGCCCCAATCCCCTTATTCTGAGCGTGATGAAAAACACGAACGCGCGAATCATGACGCGCCAGAGAATCTAAAATCTCTCCGGTCCGGTCGGTGCTCCCATCATTGCATACCAAGATCTCATAATCCAATCGGCTCTCTTGCAAACATTTTGTTGCGGCCGCAACAGCCTTTGCGATATTCTGCTCTTCATTCAAGGCCGGGATGATGACCGATAGGGATCGAGACGTATCCATCAATCTCGAAAAAGCTCTTGTTTGACCTTGTTAACAACGCCTTCCTTTGTCAACCCCAAACGCTGGCAATGCAGTTCATATGTCCCATATTCACGGATGAATTGATTGGGAATCGCGATCGAGGCGTATTGCACTGACAGTCCCGTCGACAATCTCAACACATCGTCATAAACGCCGCCGTAAACCCCATGCTCTTCAATCACCAAACATCGGCTTGTTTTCTTCAAACTCGCGTAAATCAAATCACTATCGATCGGTTTGACAGTATGCAGATAGATCAACTCAACACTGATCCCCATTGTTTTCAATTCTGGAATGGCCTCTAAGGCCGATTTCAACTGTGTGCCCACCGCGATGATGGTGAGATCTTTGCCTTCCTGCATCCTGATCCCTTTACCAAACTCAATTTCATCTGGATAAAATTTAAATCCGTGTTCGCTCAACGGCAAACGACTAAAAGTCAATTGATTGTTTCGATAGGTTTGACGAAACAATTTCTCAAACTCCGAATCAGAAGATGGATAAAGCAACTGGGTATTGGGAAGGGTCTTCAGCAACGCGAAATCACTGTAACAGTGGTGCGTGCAGCCTAAATAGGCGTAATCAAAGGCACTTCCCGCGGTCATGATGTTTCCGCCAAACCCCTGATAACAAAAATCCAACTTGATCTGTTCAAACGAACGTTCAACAATAAACGGGGAGATGGTATGCACGACGGGAAAAAGTCCGGATTTGGAAATACCTGCGGCCATATTGACAATGGTCGGCTCACAAATCCCGACATTGAAATACCGACCAGGACAATCTTTGTTAAAGGCAAGCATCCGATAATGACTGATGTCCCCAACTAAGACGACCAAATTCGGATCTTCTTTTCCGATCTTATGAAGAACTTCCGTAAACGAATTACGCAGGGCCATTAGCTCAATTCCTTAATCGCTTGTTGAAATTCCGCTTCATTGGGGATCTTAGCGTGCCAAATCCCATGCCCTTCCATGAAACTGACACCCTTCCCCTTCAAGGTGTTGGCAATGATGACCTTCGGTTGACCGTTTGAAACAAAATCCAATTTCCGAAAAACATCTTCAATCTCAGATTGATTGTGCCCATCGATCGTAAAGACCTGCCAACCAAATGAACGCCATTTCTCTTCCATATTTTTTACCGGCAAGATTTGCGCAGCTGAACCATTGTTATCAACAATGACACAGAGATTACCCAAATTGAGATTTGACCCAACCAAGGCGCACTCCCAAACCGTTCCTTCGTTGCTTTCTCCATCGCCAATCATACAAAAAACCCTGTTGTTTTTTTCCTGAATCCGTAACCCCACCGCCAGCCCTAAGGCCGTCCCTATCCCATGTCCGAGCGATCCGGTTGAGGCCTCGACTCCCGGGACTTTCGTATTGTCCGGATGCCCCCCCAGAATGCCATGCTCGCTTGACTTATGTTTCAAATCCTCCTCAGTGATAAATCCATGCCTTGCCAAAACCACGTAAAGGGCCGTGCAGCCATGCCCCTTGCTTAAAATGAAATAGTCGCGGGCGTCCCACTTCGGGTTCTTTGGATCAACTTTAAGGATCTTCGCATAAAGATGGGAAATGATATCGATGATAGAAAAAGCACTGGGGATATGCCCTTCCCGGCCGCGATAATTGACTTCAATGATCTTTCTTCGCAGATCCTTATTCAAATTTTTATTGTCCAAAATATCCTCTCCCTTGTCCGCCATCGACGGGGATGATGGACCCTGTATTGAAAGAAGCTCGCTGCGAACTCAAATAAACAACCAAATCCGCGATCTCCTCGGGACGGCCCAACCGGCCGATCCGTTGGCGTTCGCTTAGAAATTTATTGACGTGGTCCGGACGCGTCTTGGCCGTGATATCCCAATATCCGCCTTTGGTAAAGACGGCTCCAGGTAAAATCGCTGAGACCACAACACCCTCTGGCGCCACCACTCCCCCCATGCTTCGCGTATAAGCCGTTAGCGCCGCTTTCATCGAACAATAGGGAACCGGCCCTTGATTTTCCATTCCGGCAATCGAAGAAATGTGGATCACCCGGCCCCACTTCTTTTTGATCATCTCCGGCAACACATACAAATTCAATTCAACCGCGACCTCAAAATTCAGACGATAGACCTTACGCCAATCGGCCATCGAGCAAAAAGGATCACGGATGTCAAGCGCCCCTCCCAAATTATGGACGACAATATCCGGAAATCCGGTTTTTTTCTTTATCGCTTGGATCAATTTCCAAGGAGCGCTCGGCTTTACCAAATCCAATACAATCCCCCTATGCCCCTTGCCGACTCCCCCCATTTGCTTGATGACCGAATCAACATCCTTTTTCGTGCGGGAAACAACAATCACCTTGCAGCCTTCTTGTGCCAATCCCAAAGCAATGGCTTGCCCTATCCCCCGGCCACTGCCGGTCACCAGCGCAACTTTATTTTTCAATCCCAGCTTCATGAAAACCTCTTATTGTGGTTACCCTTGGTTTATCGACTTAATCAAAATTGATCCGCTCTTTTTCAATGACCAAAGGCATCTTTTTAACCTGGGTAAAAATATTGCCAAGATATTCGCCAATAACACCGATAAAAAAAAGCTGCAACGACCCCAAAAAAAATACACCGACTATCATCGGCGCCATCCCCAACTGAAACTCCTGCCAAAAAATGATTTTGTAAATAACGTAACCTAATGCCACCAAAAAACTTAAAAAAGACATCCCAAAGCCTAAAAGAGTAGCTGCCCTTAACGGCACTTTAGAATAATTGGTTATGCCCAACATCGCGACATCATATAACGTAAAAAAATTATTTTTTGTGATGCCTTTTTTTCTTACCGGTTTTTCGAAATTGACGATCGCCGATTCAAACCCTATATCAGAAATCAATCCCCGCAGATAAGGGTAAGGGTCTTCAATTTTCTTCAACGTGTCGATGATCAATCGGTCATACAATCCAAACCCATTAAAATTTTTAGTCAATTCAATTTCTGCCAGTTTGCTGATGAAAAGATAAAATGCCTTTCTGACTAAAAACATGATCGGACTTTCTTTAGAATTGGTCTTGACCGCTTTAACAATCCGAAACCCCTCTTCCCACTTCTTAATCAATCCCTCGATCAAATACGGCGGGTCCTGCAGGTCGGAAACAATGAGAATGACCGCGTCACCTTTGGTCTGAAATAAGGCGTAATACGGAGACCGCAAATGACCAAAATTTCGCGAGTTAACAATGATTTTTATATTTTTATCTTTTTGGGTGATTCCTTTTAAAAGATCAACGGTTTTATCTGTCGAAGCATTATCAATAAAGATGTGTTCATATCGGTATTGGGGGAGTCTTTTAAAGACCTCTTTGACTTGCCGATAAAATTCCAGAATATTTTCTTCTTCATTATAGCAAGGAGAGACAAGACTAATCAGTTTCATAATCAGCAGTAATAAGAATGCCGTGTCACCAAATTTTTTGTAACAAGGTGACACGGCACTGATTGAAAATTATTTAATTCAGTACTGTTTGATGATTACGTATGCGAACAACATTTTTTCGAATCAGCGTAATCCGCTTCGGTAAATATTTCCGTATGAGCAACCGGGACCGGTCTATTATAGGTCTTCGCGACCACGTCTTTGATAAATGTCCGGTCAACGCCGCACAAGCACTCATGTTTTTGTTCGTAACTGAACCATTTATTTTTTAAGCTTCTACTGACAATCTCCTGTAATGGCTCTTGGAAAAAGTTCCCCATGGAAACATGGGTGTACGGACACGGCAACACATCGCCATATCGCGTCACAGGTAAAATCCTTTTGACCGCGATACAGCCTAAATCAAGACCATACGACGGTGTCAGATGGGTAAACACGTCATATTTTTTCTCAAGGTCAATGATATATTTGGTATCTTCGATTGTCACCAGGACATCGAATCTTCCTTCATAATTTCCAACTGGTTTAGCATAGGTGACGTAGGTTCCTACCCCTTTTGATTTGGCAAACTCCAAATAATCAATAAACTCCTGCGACCGAACTCGGTCTCTCCACATAACCGTCGATAAAATGACATGCAATCCGGCGTCCTGACAGGCATCGATCGCCCTCATCACCCGGGCATGCGAACCGGGCCCGCGTCGGAACGTATCATGCTGTTCCGGATCAAGTCCATCAAGGCTCAACTGGACTTTATCAATGCCGATGGCCTTCAAATGCTTAGCCCTTTCATAATCCAGTAACCATCCATTGGAATCGGAAACAAGGTAAAATTTTTGCGGGTCAATGGCAGCAACCAACTCATCATAATCCCGGAAGATGAGCGGTTCGCCGCCGGTGATAACAAAATGCGCGAGCCCCATTTCATCAGCTTGGCGGGAAAGTTCTTTGACATCCTCGATCTTAAAATATCTACGACCACTGGTGATTTCATCTGACGGCCTCATAAAAAATTTGTCGATGGAGCAGTGTTCGCATTTGAAATTGCAGGTATAGTTGTATTGAAATTGAATGATGGCAATACTCTCGCCTCTTTTGACCTTGTCGGCATATTGAATGACTTTCTCGTAAACGCGGGGCTTATGATTTTTTAACCAATTCCTTCTATCTTCTTCATTTTGCTTTGTCACACCAAATTTGACACCACCAGCCACATTCTTAGATTCTCTAGCAAAATCAATATCTGCTTTTTCCGCCACTTGGTAATTTGTCGCTTTTCTTGGTGAGATATCCGCACATCCCATAATATGCCCCCTTCTATTGTGCCTCGTATTCCTTGAACTATTATTAAAAATCACTGCAATCACTTGCAGTGTAAATGAGATGATCTATCCTTCCCATTCAAAATTGCCCATTCTAACCAACGCCTAACACTCTCTTAAAGTATAACATATTTCTGATTTCCTGAAACTTTATTCGTTAATTTTTAACTTCGCAAACTGCATAACTACTATATTTTTCAAAAACTTCCGGAATCAAATCTCCATATTTCTGTAACAATGTGCTTGATCGGGAATCGTTTTGAACAAGCTCTCTTATTTTCTGCTCAGCAGACTGAGCGCCTTGTTCATTTCCCGCGAGGACTTCAGCACTACGGACCCCATCCCAAGCAAAGATCTGAAAAGGATACAACTTGATGACGCTCTCAAACATAAGTTTAGCAAGAGGATAATTTCCTGATTTCAGGTCATTATTATTGACATAGTTCGTTTCCAAATCCGCTCGATAACGCAGTTCATTCAAATCAGTGGCCTTAATCCAAGGCGTATCAAAAATTCGATGATTGAACTCATTGGCCCAAGTTTCGGGGCCATCCGTAATAATACCCATAGCGAGAAATTGTTCATACATCTCGGTGCCAATGATCGGCATAGCCGAATGATACTTTGTCCAATTTGGCCTAAGAAAATTATGGACATTGGTGATGGCTTTTCGCATTTGTTCAGCGGTTTCTTCTGGAAAGCCTAAGATGTGATTGATGGTCACGACGAGCCCTTTCGATTGGGCATAACGAATGAGTTGTTCCGCTTTATCCAACTTTGCGTTCTTTTTTATGGCCTTTTGCATATCTTGATTTGCCGTTTCAATGGCAATAGCAATCGTACGAATCCCCGTATACTTAATGAGCGCATCAATGACTTCTTCATCAGTACAATTGACCGCCAAAGATGACGTAAATGATACCTGCAAATTCTTTATCCCCGTGCTGGCCATGGCCGGCAACAATTCCAGAGCACGATCCTTCCTTACGAGTGCTAAATCATCGTGCACATGAAAAAAATTAATGCCGTAGCGCCGATTCAATTCTTTCATCTCTTCGATCACTCGCTCTAAATTTTTCTGACGGAATTTGCGCTCATGAATGGTATGTGAAGCACAATATGTGCAGCGGAAAGGACATCCTCTCGACGTGAAGATGGCCGCATGCCGGTAATTCACATACGCGCCTCTCGAAGCGCTGACCTCATCCCAAAAATGCTGATCTCCGGAGCCGGCATAATACTCCATATCGATCATGTCCCAATCAGGAAAAGGCAAATCATCCAAATCAACGGGCAATGCAATTTCCGGTTTTCCATTGGTGCCCAGCTTAATTGAACCGCACGAATGAACACCTCGGAGGGCATTCGTATTTTCTCCTTCTGATAACGCGGAAAGAAGAAGCGGAAAACTTTGTTCAGCTTCCCCTGCCAAAACATAATCAATGTCAAGAAAGTTATCCAGCAAATGTTTGACGGCATTGGAGGCGTGCATTCCGCCAACAATAACTTTTGTACGCGGCCAGAGTTTTTTCAAAACCGGTAAGCATTCACAAAAGAATTCATACGATGTGGATAACATAAAAGCGATGGCCAAAATATCCGGTTCTTTGTTAGCCGGAAATGCCTTCGTCGCCTCAGATGCGATAAATCCAACAACATCTTTCGCAAGCTCTTCGGAATGTTGCTGCTTAAAATAGTCCACACAGGCCAGGTGTCCCTTGTGCCCTTTCTGCTTAAGGATGGAGGAAAGATATAAAATTCCAAAATTATAGGTCTTAACTGAACGACTGGTGGTTCCACTGACTAATTTGGAAAGAGGAATAGCTGGTAAGCTTACGAAAAGGATGTTTTGCTCTTTTGATTCAACGATAACACTGCTACCCATGCTGACATCATTTCCAGAAAATTTGTTATCTTCCATTTGCATCTCCTTAACTGTATGAAATGATTTAGGATTTGCCCAGCAGGTAATGATATTTATTCCACTTTTTCCAACACCTTATTTCTTAATATGGCGATATCCATATTGGAACTGAATTTTTGTCTTATGATTTTTGCTACTTCGTCGGAATAACTCGCTGCCATAATGATAACAGCATCAACCGGTTCATTTTGAAGAACACTGGGCGGAAGAATAGCAATATGCGATGCTGGAGTATATTTATACTGCTTAAACGGCGCAGAGTCAACAACATATTTGATTTTATCCGCCAAATCGAGTAAGGCAATGATGGCAAAGGCTTGATGCCCCGCCCCCCAAATGGCCACTCTTTTATCTTTAAAACGTCTTAGATAGTTTTCAATTTCGTTTGTAAGTTGTTCCTGGGCTTCGTGAAAATGAGACAAATCCAACTTTCGCCTTTTTTTGACAATAGCGGAAATGATATAATCGTGCCACACTTCCTGGCACTCAACAACATCAAAACCATTTTGTCCCAGGGTCGTTGTTAATGTTTCCTTTGTAAAATAAAACAGATGGTCCCCAATAAATTCAGAGAAATTGTTATTTCGCAGCATCATATCAAAATTCGGCACTTCAATAAGCCCAATTCCGCCATCGGCCAAATTGTTGAATATTCCACCCAAGGTTGAATTGGGGTCAGGCAGATGTTCAAAAAAATTCATGATGAAAAAAGCGTTAAATGGTGCCCCTTTCAGTTTAACTTCACTGCTTTCGATAAACATTTTTTCGACCTTTAAGCCCGCCTTAATACAATCTTTCACCGAGGCCTCACCATATTCCAATCCATACGCGTCAATGCCGAATTGCTGCATGAGCGAAAGATATTCCCCCCGGCCACAACCGATCTCAATCACCTTTTTCCCTTTCAGAGAATATTTTTGTACAAAATCTTTAAATTGCTCCAAACGGAACCCTTTCATCTCCTCGGAAAAAGCAGCCGCACGGATGACTTCCTTATAATACGGAACCGGTTCATTGTTGAGCTGTACCAATCCACAACCCGCACACTGACACACTTCCAGATCAACTCCTTTGTCACTTTCCAATGACTCGGCATCCGGCAGATATTGAGCAGCGCCCGGCATATTCGCGTATCGCAGCAAAGGATCGAAAAACTTATGGTTACATACCCTGCATCGACTTATTGACATAAATTGAAACCCTTGTAAATTTCTTTACCACTGGCTGAACATAAACGTTTCAAGAATTCTTCAATTTGCAAACAATTTGAAAAACATATTCTGATGACTCACCAGATGTTAGCAATTTCTTTAATTTTAAAATTTCGAGATCAGAATTCGACAACAGTTCTTCAGCTGATCTTTCGTTAAAAAAGTTAACATGTTCGTGCCAATGTCTTTTCAATCGGTGTAGGTTGTTTTTATTTTTTGTGGTCCTGACCAAATTTTCATACGGAAATTCTATGTAAAGGACAGTGTTTTTATTCATGGCTGAACGTATGTCAGATAAAATGTCTCCCGGATAAGGGGCGTGTTCTAAAACATGACTGCATACAATAAGATCGTACTTTGTATTTTGTGTCTGATTTTTTTCGATCCGTACGGCTTTCCCAACGACGGGTCTTTGAGAAATGTCATAAATATGAAGAAAATCGCAAGCTGATTGAAAAGGGGTATTTTTCCCAGAATCACCACCCCAGTCTAAAATTGCGGACGATTTTCTTAGAAAAGGCCTTAAAAAATTTTCTATTTCATTCAAATATTGATATCCCAAATTGAGTTTTTTATTTCTTGTTTTATAACCCGGCTCATATTTTTCGCGCAGGTTGATATAGGCCGTTTCCCTATAATGGTCGTACAGTCGACCCATTTCATCATCGCTGAATCGTATGTCTAAGAACAAATGAAAGCAGTTGGAACAGAGGACGGAATTGCAGATGGAGTAGGCCATACCATTTTTGATGGTTTTCAATCCCCAGCTTTTGTTAATTTCAACAGGTTTCCAGTCAAAGGCCCTCTGAGCAACAAAAGGCATCAAAATGGCTGGGGATTTTTTAAAATCCTTACTGTCACAACAAACGCATGAGTCCGCTATTCGGCTTTTCATTTTTAAATGACACTCTTAAAAATTAGGTGATTTTTGTAAAGCTCCCCTTTTGATCCCATGCCCGACCCCAATCCATCTCTGCAAGGCAGGACTCATATTCTTAGTGATTTCCTCGTCAATGATTTGTAAATGGTTCTCTTCAATACACATTTCTCTTAGGTGGCTGGCCGCAAAACCGCCTAAAAGGGCAATACGGTCTTCTTTAGTTTTGTTTTCGCCACTTCTATGCCAAAGATGACCATGCCAAATGGCCAATGATCCCTTTGGTGCAAGCATAGGGACTAAATCATTCCTATGCTGGTCTGCTTGTTTGGGTTTTGCTAAAAAGCGATGGCTGCCGGGTAAACAGAGCGTGGCGCCATTCTCATTGGTGTAATCATTCAGCATATAGTTGATATTAGCTCTGATGATCCAAGGTGGGAGTGGCTCTGGAACGGCGGCATCGACATGGAGGATTTGCGCTGGGCCACCTTCTCCAATAATGTTGGCATGCCAACTCGCTAAAACATATTTATCATGTAAAGTGTCCCTATCAAAAAGATGTTCCATAATTTCTAAAACGATCGGTCTTTGGATGAGTTCACGAAATATTTCGTGCTTATTGAGTAGATTATAAATTCTCTGCAAATTTTTAAAGCCGCCATAATAATAAGCCGTCCCCATTTCTGCTTCCCATTGAGCAAATTTTATGACAATAGCCCTTAAATTGCGAACCTCATCATTAGTTAAAACGCCTTCAATAATCAAATATCCATTTTCGTCAAGACGTTGTCTTGAGTTTTCCGTAAATAAAGAACGAGTAGGTGATATTTCTCCTGTTAAGCCCTGATAAGCAATGAATTTTAAGCAATTCGTTGTGAATAAGTGAATACAGACTAAGGCCTGGATCATTTGAGATTTTAAGACATTGATTCCATCTAAATTGTAATGTGTCTTAAAGTCCGTTACATAGGGATCTTGATTTGTATTTTTAACATAGTGGTCGACGTCGTTTTTCCCCGAAGGGCCATTTATGAAGATAAAATTATAATCCGATATCATATTGATTTTTGCCTGCTTTTCAAAGTTGGCATTCATTTCTTTGGAAAGTTTTATAAAGCTTTGGGCGTGTTTTTCTAAATCGATTTTGAGGGTTTTCCCTGACGACAATTTTTCGATGGAAAAAGAGTCTTGAAAATAACGGTTGGTTGTGAATTTATCTATATTATCAAGTTCATATTTGCCTAGACTGAAAAGCCCGGCAATGGACTTGAACAAGGAATCAATGTCTTTTCTTTCTGAGGTAATGAAACTTTTGTTGATGAGATCATCAAGTTGAAAGAGTTTAAAATGATCATTCAGTAATGACAAACTACTATAGGATGATAAATAACGTTTCGCTTTATGGGTCGGCTGTAATTTCTTAATATCACTCATTATTTTTCTCTCTTAAGAATCAATTAATTCTCATAAGGCTTCTATACTACCCTAAACAAAGAATTCACTATATATATTTTTTGTACATCTCGTGCACTCTGACTAAATTTTTTGGACAGACATCATGCCACTGAAGAAAACCAGGGTCTTGATTGGATAAACCCTTGTTGTTTGGGACATATTTTCCATAGAGAAAACATTTGAACAAAATGGAAATAAAATGCCCGCGATTGTCATGTTTGCAGATCACCGGATTGACGGCAACCGGCTCGGGATCAAATTCAACCGCCACCCCAATTTCCGTTTCGGCAACCTTCCTGACCCTGTCGGCTAAATTCTCCTTAAAACGGACGATCCCACCCAAAACGTGCCAACCCATTCCAGCGAATTGGTCATCCCGCCACCCGAGAAGTGTCCGTCCATTTTCATCCTTGATAAGCAAGTCCACATTGACCATCGGTGTATTGCGGCTAATGAAATAAAAAATTTCCTTCGGCAATCCTACCGATGGATTTGCGATTTGGCTGTCCAGGAAGGCAAGGCAATCATGCATATTCAAACCGTTTTGCTCTGCAACGGTATGATTTGAATTTGTCTTTTTCAATAGTGAAAATCCTCCGCCTTGATCATATACTGATTTTTTTCATACCAGTGGTAAATTTTTCCGACGGCGTCGTCGATGGGACTGAACTTAAAATTTTTCAATTCCTTCATCAGCAACGCATTGTCGCCACTGTATTCGATTCTCATGGCCTTCGTCTTTATGACGACCTTCAAATCTTTGCCAGCGGCCTTGAGCACTTTTTGCGCCAAGGCCTTGAATTCATGACTCTGTCCGGAACAAACATTATAAACCTGCTGCTTAGGGTCATTGCAAATGAACCATTGGACAATTTTAACCAAATCATCGATGTATAAAAAATCAAAAAATTTATTTTTTTCAAAAGTGATCGGCCGATTAAGGACAGCCTTGCAGCAGACGTTGGAAATGAAACGATACCGCCAATCATCATATTCGCCAAACACGCCAAAAAGCCGAAGGTTATAAATGTTCCTGCTCAATTGCGCGTGCTGGGTCATGATATATTTTGAGAGGCCATAGGGATCGACGGGAATATGCTGACCAAAATAATCTTCTTTCATCTTCGGCTGCCAATGTTCGCGGCTAAATTCAGCACCGGAGCCGAAATAAATCATCTTGCCGAAATGATCTTTGCAACGGGCGAGATTGAAAAACATGTTCAAATTATTCGCAAGGACTTTAGTCGGGTCCTTTTTAGAATTGATCGGGGCGGCATCATAGGTGGCAGCATGAATAACAACATCCGGTTTCTGTTTGGCTATGCAGTTAAAAACCTTTTTAGAATCTAAAAGATCAAGCTTTCTTCTATTCAAAGACAACACGGTGTGATCGCAGTTTATTTGTTCGTAAAGACTGCGCGCAATGAACCCATCACCACCGGTGATCAATATTTTCATCGCGTCATTCCTCAAGAGGTTTGATCAGCATATTGGCTTTGAATTCTTCACGGTCTAAGAATGGCCATAGGTCTTCCATGGGTTTTGAAACAATCCTACCATCGGGCTTGACCTGTGAAGTGACTCGGGGAGCCGTCACCATTTCTAAATCGATCATCACTTCACAGACCACCGGGCCCTCGGCCATTAACACTGCCGCAATCTTCTCAGCCAAATGATTATGGTCTTCTATTCTTTCTGTTTTCAGTCCATAGGCCCTAGCGATTTTAATCGTGTCCGGCAGGGTCACACCCGAAGAAGGGTCGCTGCCAACCAAATGTCCCTTAAAATGATTTGTCTGAGTTGTCCGGATCGAAGCATAACCGTTGTTATTGAGGACAAATAATTTGATGGGCAAACGATAACGATTCAACAACTCCAGTTCTTGGATGTTATGCTGCAGCCCTCCGTCGCCAATCAAACAGATCGTGCGTTTTTTGCCACTAGCAAAACAGGCACCGATGCTTGCTGCCAAACCAAACCCCATCGAACCCAGGCCAGGGGAGTTAAAGATCCTCTGTCCTTCCTTGACTTTAAAAGATTGCAGTGTTATTTCGCTGCAGCTCGCGGAACTTCCTGGAACAATCAGGTCGTCTTTTGTCAACACGCGAGAAAGTTCGTCAATTAAGACATAGGTATTCACCGCATTTTTTGTGTTTTGATATTCCGGCAATAGGACCGGATACTTTTCTTTCCAGTCTTGGCAACGCTTCAACCACGACGCATCCCCCCTTTGCACAAACCGACCCTGGGCGGACAAAAGGTTTTGAATAAATGATTTAGCATCAGCAGCAATGGCGACTGCGATTTCAGTATCAATTTTATTGATCTCTGCCGCGTCGACGTCGACAATGACTTTTTTCGCGTCCCTGGCAAAATTTTTATAATTGAATGCTGTCTGACCAGAATCCAAACGAGCGCCGATGGCTATCAGTAAATCAGAATTTTGCTGGATGAAGTTGGCCCCTCTTTGACCGATGGAACCGGGTCGGCCAAAATAAAGGGAGTGATCTTCCGGTAAAAGATCAATCGCTTTCCATGTTGTTAAGACTGGAATGCGCAACATCTCGATCAATTTTAAAAATTCATTTTTGGCCCCGGCCAATCGGATGCCGTTTCCCGCCAAAAGGACCGGCCGTTGGGCTTCATTGATGAGCGAAATGACTTGCTCGACCTTTTGTGCCATATCCTCGTCGGGAGTTTTTTGGGGGGGAATAAATTTTTCCAAGGCCGCTTCATCAACCATGGCGCCTTGAACGTCGAGCGGAATATCCAACCACACCGGGCCAGGCCGGCCGGTCTTGGCCAAATGCACGGCCTTTTGCAAATGGAACTTGATCA
>JAHFFS010000101.1 GCA_023247815.1 Candidatus Omnitrophota bacterium | reverse complement strand
AATTTCCGTCAGGCCAAGGCGCATTTTGAGCACCGTGTTAAATTTTTCGAGACCGTTCAAGCAGTGCTTAAAGAGGGCGGCTACGATCAAGGCGACCCTAGAAAGTTTATCGATGATAAGCGCGTTGAGAATGATATTCTCACTGGGACATATGAAATTAAAAAAGACGCCCAGGTCCAACGCGGTGGCAAATCCATCAATCTCAAAGATGTGATTTATGAAACGTTTGCCAAGACCGACGAGGCCAAGGCCATGCCGGTCACGAAAGAGGCCCTGGACGCTTTGCTGGAAGGTTCCTTGTTATGGGAAATGCATACCCGTCAGGCCGCGCGGGTTGTTCATCAGGGGGATGGAAGATTCTCTTTGTTGAATATGGACAAAGGAACCATGATGCAAGACGTTGTGTTCAGCACGGAAAATGGAATCAACGGGCGCGGGGAAATGTTTGTCGTGGCCGAGTATTTGACTTCAGGAAAAAGAGGCGCGTCGCCCGATCTGGGCAATATTTCGGAAAAAGCATTATCGACCTTCATTGACGCGCAGATGTCCACCACCAAAGACATTTCTCATTATACGGACGCCTTACAAGAATTGGATGGCTTTGTTCTTTATTCCGCCACCGTCAAAGGCTCTTCCCTGCCGTTGAAAACTTTACATACAGAGATTTATGAAGTCGCTGAAGAACACACATTATCAACTTTGATAGAGGCGAGGAATGTTAAGCTGTTAAGGCCGATTGTTCCAGACTATGCTTTGGACGCTCGTCCGAAGACGTATATAGAAGATATTGTCCGACATGTCAAAGAAGATACCAGCAATGTCATTTTCGTTGATATGAACGTTACCCAGGATGGGCGTTTGACTGTAGAAAAGGCGCAGGAAGGTTTGAGTGATGTTGAAAAGCAAGAAGGGAAGGTTGGAAAGGTGATTCAAGATGCCAACCCGAATTCCCATTGGGTTGATGCCAAGATTATTCGGGTTGACGCTGAGAAAGAAGGTGATCGAGAACAGATGCTGCAAACGGTCAAGGAGCGGGCCAGCCGAGGAGAAAAGACCATTGTTATTTTGCAGGGGACGTATGACGCGATGTCGATCCCGGAAGTCCCAGGCGCCGAAGCCCGATTTGTTCTTGAAAACGCGACCGCGATGTCAAATGTTGTCCAAGCCATGCAGCGCGGGAAGACCGCCGACAGCGTCAGAGGGCGCATGGTAACAAAAGCTGAATGGCGGCTTTCCACAGAAGACCAAAATCTTAATCATGTAGAAATCGCGGAAATCAGAAATTTGGTTAATCGATTCAATGAGGTTGACGCGCGAATGGCCAAGGCCAAGGCCGACGGTGATACGGCACAAGTCGCGGCCTTGGAAAAGGAATTGAAGGTTTTGGACAGTGAAAATCTTTTAATCGCTTCACGCATCGCGCATCGCATGGAAATGGATGCCAACCGTCCCAGCATTTATCAGGTATCAAAGACGCAAAGCGCTGACGCCAACATCATGTCATCTGCCGAAATTTCAAAAGAATTTGCCAGCTATGACCGTATGATGCGGGAAGGTTTTGAAAGTGATTATTTCAAATCAGCGCAAGATGCGGGGTTGAAACAGGAAACGGTCAAGCGGCCGTTAGCCTCGGGCAAGGGTTATGAGATCGTGAAGAATGACAACGGCAGAGCAAAGGTAGAAAGTATTACCGCGACGACGGATGAGATCAAATTCAACAAGAATCTCACCGTCAACGTCGGGCAGACGTTTGTTTACGCGAATAATTTCATTTACAGCAATTACGATGATCAGAAAAATCGCAAATTGGCCGCGGTGGTCCGTCCGGACTTGAACAAGGCGGGGTTGAAGCGGTCGATTAAGAAAGAAGCGCTGGCGGGATTTTTGTACACAGGCAATATCGATGATGTTTGGGAAAAATTGGTCAACGCCAAATATATCACCCGAGGCGGGGAGATCCGAAATCTATTCAGACAAAAAGTCAAGTCGGCCGCGGACCTGGTATTGCCGGGCGTTGAGGGATTTGAAAAGCAGATGATTTTCAGCCTCATGCAAAACGCGGCAAGCCCGATGAATGTGGACCACAAGTTTTATAGACCGGTTCAAGTTGAGACTGAGAAGGGCAAGCAATTCATCCGCGAATCGTATCCGATTTTATTTTCTCAGCAGTCTTCCGACGGAAAGATTAATTCCTTGGCCATCTCCGCCGACATCATCAACGCGGTTGATAATGATAAATTGGTCCGTTCGAAAGTGATTGTTAAGCATCCGATCACTGTCAACGGCTTTTCGATCGCGGGCGGGACCGAAATCAGTTTCCTCAATGGTTTAGGATTTGTTGGTGGGCTTAACAATCCCTCAGCCATGGTCTTGGAAGAGTCCAATACCTTCTCAGTATTGCCGTACAATTTAGGCAGCAATGGTTGGAATCAACTTCTTGCCAAACAACCTGGCCGTGCTAGTTACAGTCATCAGGTGTCGGTCCCGCAGCCCAATTATAAGCAGCACATCATTTATTCGTTGCAGGTTGATGATAAAGGGACGATCCAATCGGCCCGCGCCGAGGCCTTGGCCGTTGATCAGCATCTGCAGTCGGATATGTTAAAGGTCCAGAAGGTCTACGCGATCGAGGGCGGCAACATTGAAAATATCAACAAGATTGATCGTAAATCTCCGCTGGCGTATCGCGTTAAGGTAGGACAAAACGGCACAACTGATAAGAATGAAATTTCCGCCAGAGCGGCTTTAGCACAGCGAAATCTTTTGCCCGCCGACGCTGTTATCGATACCAACGGTTTCGCGGCGGTTGAGGCGCAGGCGTTTGATACGGCCTTCAAGTTAAGCAATGACCAGATTTATCCTTTTCATGAGCACGTCGCGAATTTTATCTTCGCGCCGTCGTTTGAAGACGAAGACGAAGACGGATCAGTGAAGCAAATCACAAAGAACAACCACTTCAAAGCAGGGTCCGCGGAACATGAACACGTTGCGGCCCTGGAACAGGCGACCACGATCATTGAAGGGATCAAGAATAAATTACCGTCGATTGATACCGGGGTTGAAGAAGTTTTAAAGAAGTTGAAAGGGATGCGCGACAATGATGGGCAGCATAATCTTTATCTGATTCCGATCGGCAATGATGAAACCCGAAATCGTATTCAAAAGTTTACAGACCATTTGTTGAAGTATGCGCAGGACAAGACGATACAGAAAGCCATTGATGATTTTAAGAAAAAACACGGAGATCTACAAAAAATATCAAACACGACGCGTGTGATATTTGACACATTGGCGGTTACAGTGCTTCCGGACCTTTCCACGGAACTGCGGACGCAAGTGGTTTCCTCTTATTTGGGTTTGAAGAAACAGGGATTGGATGTGAATGAGGCCTTGATAGCTGGATTTTATTTGAATTTGCGCGACCGTCTCCCGCAGGCCCACGCTGGGACTAGAAAAGGAGTCGCCACGACCAACGTTTACCTTAATCAGAATGCAATTGGTATCAGGGAGTACGCGCAAGATATTGGGATGCCGGAATTGCAAAATGCTGAGCGTAAAGTTCAATTGGCCGAAATCATCATTCACGAGGCAATTCAGGGGGTGAGCCACGAGGCTGCGGTGAATTTACGGGCGCAGTGGAACCAAGAATTGAAAGAGCTCGCGGTTGGAAAAAATGTCATCAATGAGTTTGAAGACTATGTCATCCAAGCAAAGGAAATGAAGGGCGAGATGAAGCCGATCCAAGCAGGGCGAGGAAAAAATGTTTTTGAACAGGCTCGGCAGTATTTACCCAAGATATATTCTCCTAGCATGTCTTCCAATCCACATGATCCTAGCAATCAAGCATTTTTTGAAGTGGCACATGCTTTTGAGGCGGTTAGCAAAAATATCGGAAAAGGAACGATCAATGAATTGAAACATTCAGAAGAGAAAGGTCTTAACGATAAACAGAAGGCCAAGGTGATTAAGGTTGGCCAGTTTACCGAGAAGTTTATGGAAGCGTATATGAGAGCGCATCCCGGGGAAGAGTTCAATGAACAGGCCTTTTATGAAGCCACCGCGAATCGGTCGATGGCAGTGCGGGTTTTATATTCGCAAGATGAAAGCACAGGAGAGATTTTGCCAAAGATTTATTTCGGGCCGATCGAGAAATCCGCGGAAACCTTAGCGGGGTGGATGAAGAACATTGGCGGGGATAAACTGCTTCGAGAAGGAGCGGATAAGCAAATGGCCTGGGCCGTACTTTATGAAATGTTGCGCGTCAATTCCCCAGAGTTTGATGAAGGACAGCGCGTGAATATTTTGCGCGGTTGGTATAAGGCTGTGAATCAGGGCGGTCGTCCGGCGTCCGCAGCTTCGGCATCACGTAAGGCACCGGCCATGCAAACCGCGGATCACGCGCTGTTTTCGAGTACTGATGTTGGTAGCCCTGTGGAAATTCCGCTGTTGACTCCTTCAGTGGTGCCGCCGGTCATGACGGGGACGATGATCAAGCCGTTTTCCGCAAAGAGCAAACGAGAGACGCAACGAGGCGTTGCTGCTTCACGAGCGCCGCCGAAGCAAGTAGGATTAACTCATCACAAGGTTTCCCCCGCGTTTGCCCTTGGCCAGGTGTTGGCCGAAAGCCCGTCCCTCGACGATAAATTAAACATTTCGCAACAGATCCCTTCATCGGAACTGGTGGTCTTGACTGCCAGCGCGGATGAATTGCGCGATATTAGAGAAACAGCCAGTCGCGTTTCCGCTCCGGTTTACGTTCCGCAACAGGTTGGAAATGATACCAAATTTGTTCAGGTCAATGCTTCGGAGCCGTTAGCACCGTTGGCACCAGAAAATATCCAGAGCGGTATTGTCGTTGTACCTCAAGGATTTGCTCCGCATAACGGTAACAAGGATTCCAATAACATGGCGGTCCGACAGATGGTCGTAAGAAGCACGGTGATGGATGCCTCGCTTGGAGGATTGTCCGCGCGCCAGATGCTGAACAAACATTCTTCCTTGGGCAGCTTTGTTGAACTGAATGCCCGTCAGGTTGCTTATAATCAAAATGATTTTAACAAAGATCAGGTCGAACGGCTTTTGAGTGGATTGTCGGATTGGCAGAGAGATGAAATTTCTTCGGTCGTCATTGCGAGCCCAGCAGGGGTGAAGCAATCGCAAGGGACAGGATTGCCACGTCGCTTCGCTCCTCGCAATGACATTTTCGCGGGAACGCTGCCTTCCCCGGTTGTTTATATCGACGATAACGAGCTAGAGGACTCAAATTTACAGGTTGGAACTTTGATGGTGGATCCGGCTTATTTGCGAACAGGAAAATTTGATCAAACGCCGGTAACCATGACCTTAGCGCAATGGCAGGCCGTTCATCCAGAACAAGCGGTTGTGCCAGTGCAGATTGTCAGCATCAATAGGGGACAGTCCCTAAAGGGACAGCCCCCTATTGCCATCCCGTTAAAGGGAATGTCTCGTTCCGATAGGATCAAGAGACCAGGCTCTTTGAATCCTGGTTCTTCATTTGCTGTCTCATCAACCACGTTGACCAATGGCAGTTGGCTGGTCTCGATTGAGGGAAGCGATCCTATCAAGGCCCAGGAATTAATGAATAAATTGTTAGGCATGGCCGCTGATTTCCGAAAGCCCGACGGGAAATTCAGCATTGGGGGACAGCCCCTGAAGGGACAGTCCCCGGTTAGTTTATTTGATGATTTAGCTCTCGTTGCTTCACAGAGCAAGACCCAGGAATTTGTTGAGCAGGCTTACGTAGCTCTGGAAGAATTGACAGTGACGATTTTGGATCGTTCGATCCGGGTCAATCTGTTGACACGCAATAAATTGACACTCAAGCGTCCCGGTGAGAAACCAACGCCGCCGGAACAGTATCTGAAAGACGATGGCGTTAAGTTTGTCATGGGTAAGACCAAGGACATGAAGTTGAAGATTCGGTTGTTCGTCGCGCTGGCGGAAGAACCGAAATATCCGAAGAT
>JAHFFS010000100.1 GCA_023247815.1 Candidatus Omnitrophota bacterium | reverse complement strand
AAGGAATTACTTGGGAGTTGAGACTTGCGACCTGTAACTTGAGGAAGTGAAAAGTTCAACATGATGACGTTGGAACGTTTATATAAAAATTTTGATGTGCTGGAGAATTGGCAGGACCGTTATCGTTTCATTATTGAGTTGGGGGGTAAGATCCCAGCTCTACCGGAGAGTGCCAAAGTTGAAGAAAATCGTGTCCATGGCTGCACCAGTACGGTTCATATGACGGTTCAAAAAATTGACGGCGCGTCACCGCGATTTGATTTTATCGCGAACAGCGACGCCTCCATTGTCAACGGGCTCATCGCGATTCTGCAGATTGTTTACGCGAAGAAAACGGTCGAAGAGATGAAGGCGATTGATATCAAGAGCATTTTTCACAAGCTCGGGCTGGACAATCATTTGAGCCCTAATCGACGCAATGGTTTTTTTTCGATGGTCGAACGGCTGCAAACCTTATCACATTCGGCGCTCAATTAAAATTTTTTAACCCCGCCAGAAAATTCAATGACTCATTTCTTCCATTGGTGGCAGCAAATCCCACGGCAGATTGATCCGGTCTTTTTAGCCATCGGACCTTTGCAGATTCGTTACTATGGTCTTATGTATCTTACCGCACTGCTGGTTGGGTATTTGCATGTTCGAAATAGGATCCGAAAAAACAAAACCCAACTCTGCCCAATCAATTTGCTGCAATGGGAAGATTATTTTTTGGTTGCTGTCATAAGCATCATCTTGGGCGCTCGTCTTGGTTATGTCTTATTTTATGATTTTGATTATTTCGTGAAGCGGCCGGTCGAGATTTTTTGGCCGTTTCAGCCAGGATTCCGATTTGTTGGTATCAGTGGATTGTCGTATCACGGCGGGTTGATCGGCATCATCGGTGCCAGTGTCATTTTTTGCCGGATCAAAAAAATTCATTTATGGAAGTTGGCTGATTTTGTGATCCCAGCGGTCCCTTTGGGATATACCTTTGGCCGGATCGGAAATTTTTTAAACGGCGAACTTTATGGGCGAGTCACCAACGTTCCTTGGGGGACGGTTTTTCCGCAGGCCTCAGATGGTCAATTGCGGCATCCGTCGCAATTGTACGAAGCCCTGTTTGAAGGGATTTTTTTATTTTGTCTGCTGCGTTTTTTTCAAAATAAAAAGTCGTTTGACGGTTTTTTGTTTTTTTTATATCTTATGGGATATGGTGCAGTCCGGTTTGGTATTGAATTTTTCCGTGAGCCAGACGCGCAGCTAGGGTTTGTGTTTGGAGCGTTCAGTATGGGCCAGCTATTATGTCTTTTTATGATGCTGACCGGAGGAGTGCTCATGCTCTGGCGCAAGAATGTTAAAGAACAGGGAACATAAATGCAAAAGAAAATCAAAATATTGCAAAGACCACGACGGAATCGAAAGAATGCCGCGATTCGCAGTCTGGTGCGTGAGACGCGCTTGGCAGCAGCTGATTTTGTGATGCCGCTTTTTGTCATTGAAGGGGACCGCAAACGTCAGGCCGTGATTTCGATGCCTGGGATCGAAAAATTGAGCATTGATCTTCTGGTGAAAGAGGCGAAAGAGGTTTATCAATTGGGAATCCCTGCCGTCGCCCTTTTCCCGAACTTGGGGAACGCGTTAAAAGATAAGACCGCAAGTGAAAGTACCAATTCCAAAGGTCTTATGCAACGCTGCATTCAGGCGCTGAAACAGACGGTACCGGAACTTTTGGTGATTACGGATGTTGCGATGGACCCTTATTCAAGTGACGGACATGATGGTGTTGTTAAAAAAGGGAAGATTCATAATGATGAGACTTTGCCCATTTTGGCTGCCATGGCGGTTTCGCAAGCCAAGGCCGGGGCTGATATCGTTGCCCCGTCGGACATGATGGATGGACGGGTGGGTTATATTCGAGAGGCCTTGGACAATGAAGGGTTCTTAGATGTGGGCATCTTAGCTTATACAGCGAAATACTGTTCCGCGTTCTACGGACCTTTCCGTGACGCGTTGGGATCGGCCCCACGATCTGGCGATAAGAAATCGTATCAAATGGATCCGGCCAATGTCAGGGAAGCGATCAGAGAAGCCCGGTTGGATGTTGAGGAAGGTGCAGATATGATCATGGTCAAACCAGCGCACACCTATTTGGATGTGATAAAAGTTTTAAAAGCGGTTGTCGATGTTCCGGTTGCGGCTTATCATGTCAGTGGAGAGTACGCGATGATTAAGGCAGCCGCTGAAAAGGGTTGGTTGGATGAGGAAAGGGCGGTTGAAGAAGTTTTGACCGCGATTAAGCGGGCTGGAGCAGACATCATTTTTAGTTATTTTGCTAAGGACTTTGCGCGGAGAATTCATGCACGAAGATGCTAAGGCTTATTGTGAGGGATGTAAGAAGAAACCAACGGTTCATTTGACCGAGATCATCGACGGTAAAATAACCGAAATGCACTTGTGCGAGGATTGTCCTTTGTTGCAAGAGATGCAGATGGAAAAACAGTTTGGGTTATCTGATCTTTTAGCCGGGCTTGCCAATTTTGGCAAACAAGTGCAGGTCAAAGGAGAGCCTGATATTGCCTGCGAAAACTGTGGGCTTAAATATGAACAGTTTCAGAAATACGGACGTTTGGGGTGCAGTGATTGTTATCAGACTTTCCGCGCTCCTTTGGCTGATTTGTTGAAAAAAATTCATGGGACAAACCAGCATTTAGGAAAAAGTCCTTTAACCGTCAAGTCCATAAAGGGCAAGGCGGATGATGTTTTATCAGAATTGAAACGAAAGTTGGGCGAAGCTATTCGGGGCGAGAACTTTGAAGAAGCCGGCAGATTGCGTGATCAAATCAGGGCGTTAGAGACGAAATAAAAGCCTGTTGAAAAAAACATTTTAGCTCACCGTTTGTCAAACCAATGGGTTTGACACATTTTCTTGTCTTCCATACATAAATAAAATTTAACCGTTTGACTTCGCTTTCGGATCCATTGGGTCATATTTTGATAGATCTGATTGCGGGCCTCGTTGGAATACCGCAGTTTGCCGTCATGTCCCGGCAGCATTTCCTCGTCTAGGATCGATGTTTCTGGAAAGCGGTTCTCAATGATTTTTTTTAAGCGGGGAGTCAGGCGCAGCGTTCCAATGCTCAGCCAGGAGATCCGTTCCTCGGGGATGAGATCAAAGGTGAGGTTAACGAGTTCTTCATAATCGTATTCCCAACCTTGGTAATGGATGATCGGATCAAAATGAAAGGCGACCCGGTAGCCGTGTTCGGCACAGCATCGCGCGGCCGTGAGACGTTGGTGAGTGCTCGCGGTAAAATGTTCAATGGTTTCTGTGACTTTGGAGGGATTCATGCTCCAGGAAATGACAACGTTATCCGCCCCAGCCACCGTCAGTAAAAGGTCAATATTGGCGCTTTTGGTTTTGAATTCAAATTGGCTCTTTGGATGCTTTCGAAAAAATTCAACGATGCGCGGTGAGTAACCCGTCACATGGTCAAAGAGCAGTGAGTCGGTCCATTCCCCGGAACCCACCCGGATGTTTTGTTGATAGTTTTGAAACGCGTTGAAAAAATCTTCGAGGTTGGCTGGGAGGACAATGCCTGGGGAATTGATATAATCCTGCAAGACGCAATAGGCGCATTCATAAGCGCAGCCGCTTCCTAAATTTACGATATGATAGCCGCAGAAAATGGAATTGTTGGAACACGGACAGCGTTTGTAAAAATCATATTTTTCCTGGACCAGATAATAGGCATTGAGCCGCTGGTTGTAATCTTTGATTCCAAACGGTTGGGTCTTGGTATGATCACGGTAGGCCGAGATGGTTTCCAGAGGAACACGGGGATAAAGGTCGCGCACTCTTTCAACCAACTCGCTGGATAAAACGTTTTCCTCAACATAGAATTTTTGTGGGTGACGCGACGGCGGCTCTGAGGTGTTGACTTTCAATTGCGGATCAATGGTTAGCGACGGTAAAAGAGGCCTGACCTGTTTCTGATTTTTTGTCGCATTGGGGAAGCGACGTTTGACCAGGTAATTTTTGATGTCATTAAAACGGGATGTCGGCTTCGTGAATTCGTTTAAGATTTCGGTATAGTGCAGATGTTCCCGTTTGGCGATTTCATACAAGAGGCGGGTGATTTCTTGGTGCTTGTTTTTGCTAAGTTGAGGATACTTAACACTGAGATAAGTTTGAATCTGATCGGGAGCAGCGATCATGGTTTGATCTGTTTTTGAACAAAATCCAACTCATAAGCTGATAATGTCCAGCTCAAGGCTCGAAAGTTGGATTTGACCTGCTGGCTGTTGCGCGCACCGACCAGGACGCTGGTCACCCCTGGTTGTTGTCGGACCCAGTTGATGGCGATTTCGTGAGGTGACTTTTTAAGTTGTTTGAGGTTTTCTAAGCCGGCGAGGATATCCTTACATTTGTCGCCTTGATAAAAATGATAGAAGAAGCTCCGGGCATCGCTGGCCGGAAAGTTTTTTGCCTCTTTGTATTTTCCACTCAGGATCCCGCCACCTAGCGGTCCGTAAGCGAGGATCCCAACATTGAGCTGCAGGCCGTGGGGTAAAATACTTTTTTCGATTTCGCGGTGCAAAAGGGAGTATTGAACTTGGTTGCTGACAATGGGAGTGATTTTCATGGCAGCATCGAGCAGGTCAGTTTCAAAGTTAGAGACGCCGATATAACGGATTTTTCCGGCTTCCTTAATTTTTAACAGAGTTTCCATCGTGATTTCGATGGGCGTATTGGGATCAGGCCAGTGGCATTGGTAAAGGTCGATATAGTCGGTTTTTAATCGTTGCAGTGAGGCATCGATTTCTTTGAGAATGGTCAGCGGTTTTAAGTCACAGATGATTTTTTTCCCTTGAGGTGTTAATCCGCATTTGGTGGCGAGGATAACCTGATCGCGTCTGGTTTTAATGGCTTCCCCAACGAGCTGCTCGGCAAGACCGTTGCCATAGATCGGGGCGGTATCGATGAAGTTGATCCCCAGACTCAAAGCGGTCTGGGCGGCCTGGATGCAATCATCCCGTTTGGCACCGCTCCAATGATCGGAACCGAAGACCCAAGTGCCTAGGCAGATCGGAGAAACTTTCAGATCGGTATTTGGAATTGTGTTATACTGCATATTATTTTTTCCAAGAAGGCAATATTATAGCATAACTGGCGAAAGCAAGAAGTTTTTATGAGTTGGTTCAAGGAAATCGTGGGAATTGAAGAATCACAGGTCCAAGAGACCTGTCTTGTCATTCCTTATCTGATGCCGGAATTCTTGAAGGGATTCGGTCTCAAAGAGCTTAAGAGAGGCAAGCTTTTTTCTGCCGCGAATGTGGAAAGCTTGACGGTGATTAGGGCCGGCATCGGAGCGCCACTGGTGGGAGACGCTGTCTTGCATTTGCGAGAGACACAGGTCAAACGGATCATATTTTTTGGTTCCTGTGGTTTGCTGCCGGGTGTTCCCAATATCGGAATCGGCAATCTGGTTTGTCCAACGGAGTGTCTGGCGTATGAAAGTTTTACAGAAGTCTTGCATGAAAGGACAGAACAGATTTCATCTACAAGGCCTGATCCGATTTTTTTACAAAAATGTTTTGATGAGTTTTCCGCTCAAGTGCATTCGGTCAAAGGAATGACATTTGGATCGCTGTTTCTGGAGAAACAATTTGTTGATTTTTTTAGAGAGCAGAAGGTGCAAGTGATTGATATGGAGGTCTCGGCTTTTTTTGCCGCGTCGAAAAAAATTCAAAGGCCGGCCATAGCACTGATGGTGGTGACGGACATTGTTGGGCAGGAAACGCCATTTTCAGACACAACGCCATCAGAAAAGAGAGTTATTGCCGCAGCGATTGTTTCGGCTTCTAAAATTATCAAATCCTTGTCGAAAGATCGAAGATTAGCAGCGCAAGTGCGGTGATTTAAGGTTGGTTTTGCAATTGCCGTGCTTTTTCAATGAGACTCAGCAGTTCTGGATCTTGTGGAGCAAGGCGCAATCCTTTTTCCCAGATTTGAATGGCCGCGGCCAATTGATTTGAA